>NZ_AUCC01000069.1 GCF_000429565.1 Arsenophonus nasoniae DSM 15247 | reverse complement strand
GAAGAACAGCAATAACGGCGAACGCCCATAGCGCAGGTGCTGCAGGCGAGCATCTTTTCGACAGAGAGTAGTTGCCATTCATCTACGTGATTATTTTCGATGAAAAGGTTCCATCCGTCATCGTATTGAAATAGCAGTTTTGCAGGTCTGGGGATGTACATAGAGCAGAGTATAAAAGACGAGAAGGGAATTGCCTAGAAATAGAGCGCCTTTGCCGCGATGCTCACGCCAAAGGCGTGCTTATGTTCAAGAAGCAAAAGATATTCATTTAGCTATAGATTTAATTAATTTAGGTGCACGTCTTCAAATGTTGGAAAGTGAAACTCAACTCAGCCGAGGGCGATTAATTAAGTTATATAAGGAATTACGAGGCAATCCCCCACCTAAAGGTATGTTGCCATTCTCAACCGACTGGTTTATGACTTGGGAGCAAAATATTCACTCTTCTATGTTTTATAATGCTTATCGCTTCTTATTAACCAGTGGTCATTATAGAGGAATAAATGCCATCGTACGGGCTTATCGTTTGTATCTGGAACAATGTGGCACTGAGTCAACTAACCCGCCCATACTGGCTTTGACCAGAGCCTGGACGTTAGTTCGGTTTGTTGATAGTGGCATGTTGCAACCATCAACTTGTCGCTGCTGTGGTGGAACTTTTATTACCCATGCCCATCAACCGGTGAACAGTTTTGCCTGTAGTTTATGCCAACCCCCTTCAAGGGCGATTAAAAAACGTAAACATTCTTGTCAATTTGCCGATATTCATCCTCAAGTATTGGGACAAATTCAGTAGCATACCTACTGTATTAATAAAATAGAGAGTTATGGTTTAGGTTTACCATAGCTCTTAATAGGTCAGTATGCTTGCTTTGAATACAGATCTCTAGTTCATTATCATCAATAAAGGGAATATCAAGTGCTTGTATTCTTAGGCTATCTTGTGGTTATTGGAGCAGTATTAGGTGGTTATTTACTTGTCGGGGGGCACTTATCTGCTTTATATCAACCCGCAGAGTTTTTAATTATATTTGGTGCTGGTTTGGGCGGTTTTATTGTCGCTAATAATGGTAAAGCGATTAAATCAACATTAAGAGTGTTGCCAAGGTTACTTACCAGCTCCCGTTATAATAAATCAATTTATATGGATCTCATGGCACTACAATTTCGCTTGTTAACAAAGTCGCGTCAAGCGGGGGTATTATCGTTAGAGCGGGATATTGAAGATCCCGAACAGAGTGACATTTTTTCTCAATATCCAAAGTTATTAAGTGATCCACATTTAATGAGTTTTTTAACTGACTATATGCGATTAATGATCACTGGTAATATGAATGCGCATGAAATTGAAGCATTAATGGATGAAGAAATTGCCACTTTTGAGCACGAGGCTGAAGTCCCAGCAGTGAGTTTGAGTATGTTAGGAGACTCATTGCCGGCTTTTGGTATTGTTGCTGCGGTGATGGGGGTCGTGCATGCACTTGCTTCTGCCGATAGACCCGCAGGCGAGATGGGAATATTAATTGGTAATGCGATGGTAGGAACTTTTCTGGGTATTCTACTTGCATACGGTTTTATTTCACCGTTAGCTAATTTGGTGCGACAAAAGAGCCATCAACAAATTAAGATGATGGAATGTATTAAAGTCACTTTACTGTCATCGATTAGCGGTTACGCACCTCAAATTGCAGTAGAATTTGGCCGTAAAACGCTATTTTTAGATGATAGACCCTTTTTTAATGAATTAGAGGATCATGTGCGTAGCATGAAAAATCCGACTCATACTAATTCTGCTGATGTTGAAGATGATTGATTATGAAAACAGCAAAATCGACCATCATTATCAAGAAAAAACGACGTAAGAAATCCAGTCATTACCATGGCGGCTCCTGGAAAATCGCTTATGCGGATTTTATGACTGCCATGATGGCTTTCTTTTTAGTTATGTGGATTTTATCCATTTCCAGCCCGCAAGAGTTAATTCGTATTGCTGATTATTTTCGTACACCGCTTAAGGTTTCATTAAATAATGGTCCTAAGAGTGGGGATGTCACAAATATTATACCGGGTGGCGGAAAAGACATTACTTATCGCGAGGGTGATACATTACCCAAAGAGCCCAACCAACTGCCAGAGACTGAACAGGATCGCTTTAAAAAATTACAACAGGATCTTGAATTATTAATTATGAATGATCCGCGCTTACAGGATCTAAAACCTAATTTGTTAATTGATTTAATGGATGAAGGATTGCAGATACAAATAATTGATGGCGAAAATCGGCCTATGTTTGCTAGCGGCAGTGCGGTAATTGATAAAAATATGCAAAAAATCCTGCATGTGTTGGCACCGGTATTAAATGATTATCCCAATAAGATTAGTCTGGCTGGCCATACCGATAGTACAGCTTATGCCAAAGGCGGCTATGGTTACAGTAACTGGGAATTGTCGGCAGACAGGGCAAACTCTTCGCGCCGGACATTAATTAGTGGTGGTCTGGATGAACATAAAATCATGCGTGTTGTTGGTATGGCTTCAACGGTGCCGTTAGAAAATAATCCCGCAGCCGCAGCTAATCGACGAATTAGTATTTTGGTGTTAAACAAAGAGAGTGAAGCCGCCATTATTCACGAAAATCAGCGACCTCAGCCGACAAAAGAGATTGGCGAACAAAATAGCGAACAGGTAGAGAGTTCGTTAACACCTTCTTTAGTACCAACAGCAGTATTATCTACTGACCATAGCGAAGTGATATTGGCTCAACCAAAGGATAAATAGCCATGGAGCTAGGTGCGTTTTATCAAGTATTTTTCGATGAGACAGAAGAGCTATTAGATGAGATGGAGCAAAAATTGCTCCATCTTAATATTGATACTGCTGATAGTGAGGCGCTTAATGCTATTTTTCGTTGTGCGCATTCTGTTAAAGGGGGTGCTGCGACATTTGGCTTTAGTCAATTACAAAAAACCACTCATATTTTGGAAAATGTGTTAGATGGGTTACGAAGCCAAACGATATTGTTAACAGCCGACATTCTTCAGGCCTTATTAAATGCTAAAGATATTTTATTAGCGCAGCTTAATGCTTATCGCAATGAACAATTGCCTGATGAATATTTATTTAGTCAAGTTGAAGCCCTGTTTTATACGCTGATACCGACCAGTGATAAATCTGTAGTAGAAGCGGTGACGGCTAAAACAGCTGCGGAAACTTATTTTAGTATCAAATTGGTTGATCTTAAGCCCCATGAGATCACATTACTTCTCGATGAATTAAATATCTTAGGTACGGTGATTGAGCATCAAATTGAGCAAACAACATTAACCGTTTTACTTCAAACCGCTGAATCTCAACAGGATATTACTGCTGTACTGTGTTTTCTACTTGATGAGCAACAGATCCATTTTTCCATTGCAAATCCAATTGCAGAAGAGGTAAGTCAGCATAATCAGCTAATCGATGAAAATAAGCAACTTACTACAGTAGATAAAACAGCCACGAAAACTATCGCTGCTATAGAGTCAAATCGATCTTTTACTCCCTCAGAGGCATCAACCATTCGAGTTGCGGTGGAGAAAGTTGATCAACTTATTAATCTAGTTGGTGAATTGATTATTACCCAATCTATGTTGATGCAACATAGCCAGCAATTAGATGATCGTCATAATCCATTACATGATTGTCTTAATCAATTAGCTAGAAATTCGCGTGATTTACAGCTTTCAGTGATGTCAATTCGTATGATGCCAATGGATTATGTCTTTAACCGTTTTCCACGTTTGGTTCATGATTTAGCAATAAAACTCAATAAAAAAGTTTCCTTAACCCTTAAAGGCAAAACCACTGAATTAGACAAAGGGTTAATTGAGAAGATTATTGATCCACTTACCCATTTGGTACGTAATAGCCTTGATCATGGGATTGAATTACCCGAAGTTAGACGGCAAAGGGGAAAAGCAGAAGAGGGGCAATTAATGATTTCTGCTGAGCACCAAGGTGGCAATATCTGCATTACCGTTAGTGATGATGACAATGGTTTAAATAGAGAAAAAATTTTACAAAAAGCCCGAAGTATTGGTTTAGAAATATCCGATCAAATGAGCGATCAAGATATTGCCATGCTAATTTTTGCACCGGGATTCAGTACGGCGGAAAGCGTGACTGACGTTTCTGGTCGTGGCGTTGGCATGGATATTGTAAAACAGAATATTCACGAAATGGGCGGCCAAATTACATTAACTTTTGAGGCAGGAAAAGGGACTACCACCCATATTTTTTTGCCATTAACCTTGGCTATTTTAGAGGCCATGTCTGTTCAGGTTAGCGATGAAATTTTTATTTTACCGCTTAACGCAGTAGTCAGTGTTTTACAACCCAAAGCCGAACAAATTTTTATGTTAGGTAATAATGAAAAATTACTGTTAGTTTGGGATGAATATATTCCGCTAATTGAACTCTATCAAGTGCTGGATATTCCGCAAGGGAAAAAAGCGATTAATGAAGGCATTGTTGTCATAGTTCAATATGCAGGTAAAAAATACGCTTTATTTGTTGATAGTTTATTAGGACAGCAGCAGGTAGTGGTAAAAAATATAGAAACAAATTTTAAACCGATTAAAGGGATCACGTCTGCCACAATTATGGGCGATGGTAGTGTAGCATTAATTCTTGATATTAAAGAACTCTATCAATTGGCTTATATAAAAAGACAACAATAGATAGATTAAATGGCAAAATTATTAATATAATTGGTAACAAGGAATTTAACGATGATTAAGCAAAGTGGGTTTAGCAATATCAAAACTGAACGTCAAGGAACAGGTTATTTAATTTTCACCTTAGGTGAAGAGGAATATGGTATTGATATTCTAAAAGTACAGGAAATTTGTGGTTACCATCATGTTACTCGCATTGCTAATATGCCTGATTTTATCAAAGGAATCAACCACTTGCGTGGCGTCATTATTCCAATAATTGATTTAAGAATTAAGTTTTCCCAGTCTGAAGTAATATATGATAATAGTACGGTTGTTATTATTGTCATGTTATCACAAAGAATTATTGGTATTGTTGTTGATGCGGTTTCTGACGTATTAACGCTAATGCCAGAACAAATTTGTCCACCACCTGAAATATCAACCATCTTATCGGCTGAATATCTTATGGGCTTAGGAATGTTAGATGAGCGGATGTTGATTTTGGTGAATATTGAAAAATTACTTAATAGTCAAGAAATGGCATTAATTCAAAATATCGATGATTAAATAAATTGTTTTGTTGATTAATCTAGGCGCAAATAGCGCAGTAAATTTATTCAAGTTAAAATAAATAACTTGTTAACGACTGACAAAATAAAATATTTTACTTATCTAATGATGTTCTAGTGATATCAGTAAAAAAAAGTAATTAACCATTTTAAAAAAGAATAATAAAAAACCATCAATTATTGCTATAAAGTTTCTATTGCTAGGGACGATATTTTATCTATCTTAATGAAATGGAAATTTTTATATGCTAAATAGAATGAAAATTATTACAGGTTTAATCATCACATTACTTCTGTTTGGCATATTACAATTGGCATCGGGGGCATTTTTTTTCTTTGATTTAAAAGATCAAAAAGAGGAAATAGCCTTATTAGCCCAAATGCGTAATCAGCGAATATTACTTAATGAGGGCTGGGTTCATCTGCTAAAAGCCCGGATCCAACTCAATCGAGCCGGTGTTAGTTATTTATTAACCAAGAAAAAGGTACCCATAGATGAACCAGTTGGACAAATTATTGAAGCTGCTCGTTTGAATTTAGTCAAAGCAAGAGAGTATTTCGATAAATATCAACGTACCGCTAAATTATCTTTGCATGATCCGAAGATCCTGGCTGATTTATCAAAAAATTATACCCGCTATATGGAGTCATTACATTCACTGATTTTTTTATTAGAAAATGATCAAATAAAAGATTTTTCAGATCAACCCACATCGATTTATCAACAAGAATTTTCACAAGCACTGGATCACTATCTTAACGAAAGTTTAGTGGTGTATGATGAAATTATTGGTCACTCAGAAGTATCATATCGTTATTCTGTTTATACCCTATTTGTTGTCCTGTCAGCGTTAATTCTATTGCTGATCCTCTGTTGGTTTGGGATCCATCGCTTATTGATTAATCCATTAAATTCATTACTCATGAATATTAAAGCTTTTTCGGCAGGGGATCTCTCATCGCATATTGCAATTAATGGCAACAATGAAATGGGGAGATTAGCGGCAGGACTAAAACATATGCAATATGAATTGATCCAAATAGTCAAAAGTGTTTCTGGCTCTGCCGACAAAATTTATGCTCGCACAAGTGAAATTGCAACTGGTAATAGTGATCTTTCCACTCGTTCAGAGCAGCAGGTTGCCGCTCTAGAAGAGACAGCCGCCAGTATGGAGGAGTTAACGATTACCGTTAAGCAGAATGCTGAACATGCTACTCAGGCCAATAAATTGGCTGATTCAGCCTCAGAAATTGCCTGGGAAGGGGGGCAAGTTGTGGCTAATGTCGTTGACACCATGAAAAGTATTTCTGAAAGTGCGCAAAAAATCGCTGATATTACCAGTGTAATTGATGGGATTGCTTTTCAAACCAATATATTAGCCCTTAATGCGGCGGTGGAAGCTGCGCGTGCTGGCGAACATGGCCGTGGTTTTGCGGTCGTGGCCGAAGAGGTTCGTAATCTTGCCCAACGTAGTGCAAATGCAGCGAAAGAGATTAAAGGTTTAATTGAAAATTCAGTTAGTCGTACGCTAAGCGGCGCAAAATTGGCTGAAGAAGCGGGTGAAACAATGGGCAAAATTGTTGAGTCCGTAGTTAGTGTGACAGAAATCATGGGTGAAATTGCCTCCGCCTCCGATGAGCAGAGCAAAGGTATTAATCAGGTCAGTATTGCTATCAACGAAATGGATCATGTACTACAACATAATGCTTCATTGGTTGAACAGTCTGGTGCGGCCACGGCGGAATTAGAGATCCAGACTAAAATCTTAACCGACTTGGTTTCGGTATTTAAATTGCCCCAAGAAGATGCTGATGAACCATATCATCAATCAATCGAAAATCTCGCTAAGGGCGTGACGGAAGCAGAAGCGATCGATGATAAGAAAAAAGTAACCCATGATGATAATTGGACAGCGTTTTAAACACGGGTTATTTGTCAAAGAAAAGTGAATTAAGGATTAAGGCTACAAGGATGAAATTAACACTAAGGGTATCAACCCGTCTTCACTTATTACTGCTTTTTTTTTGTACTATGCAATTTGTGACTGGGGGAACTGCGGTTAATATCTTTCATCAGCAGCAATCTCACTTTGAACATTTAGATATCAAGATAGATAAATTAGAGGCTTTGACCTTAAGTTGGAATCATTTACTTAAAGCACGCAGTACCCTTAATCGACTGACGTTGCGGATGCAAACAAATTATCCAGCCGATAAATTGGCGATATTAAGTAGTAGAATTGATAACCAATTAGCCGACACAGAAAAATATTTTCACCAGTTCAGTCAGTTGTCACAGCAATATTATCAAGAAAAAAGCGGAAAAATTACCGCCGATATTGAACGCGATTATCAGGCTCTGAATCATGCACTTCATATGATAAAGAAACTACTAGATAAACGAGATATTAAACAGGCGTTACAAGTGCCAAGTGAAGGGCATTTATTAAGGTTTGAAGATAGTTATTTTACTTATATTAAGCATATAAACAGCGAAGTTGGTGAGGCAGCGAAGTATAGTCGAGATTCAAGTCAATTTTCCTTGATTATGTCGGTTATTACTCTGATTACGGTCTTTATCGCTTGTCTATTAACCCATTTTAATTTGCAAAAAAAATTAATAGCTCGTTTTAAAATGATGAAAAATTGTTTTATCGATATTGCTAATGGCTATTTAGACAAGCCGCTAGTCGAAAATGAGCAAGATGAATTGGGTAAAATTTTTACCAAGTTTGCAGAAATGCGAGAAGCAATTATTACCTCAGTTGCGGCAGTAAGATTTAACACCCGTGAAATGCAAACAGGTATGCAAGCGGTGAAAACGGGTAATATAGCCCTAGCAAAACATACTCAACAGCAAGGGGTTAACTTAAAACAGACCGCTGCTGGTGTAGAGCAGTTTACCATCATTGTTCAACAAAACGCCCATTATGCCCAACAAGCTAATGAACTGGCAATTTCAGCCGAAAAAACGGCCACTAAAAGTGGACGTTTGACGGGCAAAGTGGTGGATACGATGACCAGTATTACCCAAAGTTCGCAAAAAATTGCGGCGATTATTAGCGTAATTGATGGAATTGCTTTTCAAACTAATATATTAGCGTTAAATGCAGCGGTAGAGGCAGCTAGAGCGGGTGAACAAGGGCGAGGTTTTTCTGTGGTCGCTACCGAGGTCAGGGAATTAGCGCAACGTAGTGCTGAGGCGGCGAAAGAGATAAAAAGCCTGATAGATGAATCTGTTGAGTGTGTCACGATGGGGGCTGAATTGGTCAATCATGCGGGTAGTACCATTAACGAATTAGTCATTTCTGTTAAACAGGTTACCAAGCTTATGCAAGAAATTGCCGCAGCTACCAAAGAGCAAAATCAGGAGATCAAGCAGGTTGCTATCAGCATAGAGCAGATGGAACAGATGACCCAACAAAATGCCACCTTAGTAGAGCAATCATGCCATGTTGTTGAGACATTAGAGATACAAACTGAAACCTTGATAAATATCGTATCAAAATTTAAGTTGCCACAACGTTGCTTTAATCATTTAACCGTAAAAATGAAATTATTACAGGCAGATAATAAATGAAATTGATGCCCGCCAATTGCCATCATCAGCAATGGCAATTAAGTGATAAAGCGTTTAAACAGATTTGTGACCTTATTTACCAAAAAACTGGTATTGTTTTGCTAAAGCAAAAAAAAATGATGGTTTACAATAGATTGCTTAAAAGATTAAAAATCTTGCAATTAACCAGCTTTGAACAATATGTCGCTTTACTGATGCAGCATAAGCAAGGTACTGAATGGCAATACTTTATCAATGCATTAACCACCAATTTAACCGCCTTTTTTCGTGAAGCGCACCATGCTAAAGCCAAAAAACAGGATGTCTATCGGGTTTGGTGTACAGCGGTTTCTACTGGAGAAGAAGCTTACTCTGTTGCTATGGTATTAAATAGTATTAAAACTGATCACATTTTTCGTAAGGAAATTGTGGCGAGTGATATTAATAACCAAGTTTTGCAGATTGCTCAACAGGGTATTTATGCTGAGGAAGTGATAACTGCTATTCCTGCTCAGTTAAGAAAATCCTTTTTATTAAAAGGTCAAGGTGACAATCAAGGCTATGTACGTATCCATGAGGAATTACGTAAACAAATACAGTTTCAGCAGATTAATCTTAAGGACAAATATTGGCCAATAGAAGGCCAGTTTGATGTCATTTTTTGTCGTAATGTGATGATCTATTTTGAAAGCAAAATGCAACAGGAATTATTAGATCGCTTTTTACCGCTATTAAAAAAAGAGGGTCTATTGATGATCGGCCACGCGGAAAATATTTGCCAACAAAATAGCCATTATCAATTAGTTGAGCGCAGTATTTATCAATTGAAAAATCAGAAGATACAGCGATGGAAAAAATAAAGGTACTTTGTGTTGATGATTCAGCTTTAATGCGCAAAATTATGCGAGAAATCCTGGATCAGCAACCGGACATGGAAGTTGTTGGTTGTGCGGCAGATCCCTATATTGCGCGAGAAATGATAAAACAGCGACACC
This sequence comes from Arsenophonus nasoniae DSM 15247, assembly GCF_000429565.1. Taxonomy (GTDB): domain Bacteria; phylum Pseudomonadota; class Gammaproteobacteria; order Enterobacterales; family Enterobacteriaceae; genus Arsenophonus; species Arsenophonus nasoniae. The sequence goes on along the minus strand of NZ_AUCC01000069.1, from coordinate 6,309 downwards.
CAGACGTATTGACATTGGATATTGAGATGCCACGCATGGATGGACTCTCTTTTTTAGAGAAAATCATGCGATTACGTCCGATGCCAGTGATTATGGTTTCAACCTTAACCACCAATGGTTCTCAGGCAACATTACGTGCTTTGGAGTTAGGTGCGGTAGATTTTGTCACCAAACAAACATTGAATTTCAAACAAGGCGTATCGGCTTATGCCAACTTATTAAGTGACAAAATTAGGGTGGCAGCAAAAGCAAATATTATAAAAATGCGTCAACCAGCGAAATATCCAAAACTTAATCTGCCCTTACCGCAAGTTACCAATGATATTATCGCGATTGGTGTCTCAACGGGTGGCACTGAGGCCATTCGACACCTATTACAAAGTTTACCGCAAAATATGCCGGCAATTGTCGTTGCGCAACATATGCCAGCAGGTTTCAGCCGCTCTTTTGCTGAACGTCTTAATCGTTGCTGTTTTCTGCAAGTTAAAGAAGCAGAACAGGGAGAAAAGTTATTAGCTGGACATGTTTATATTGCGCCGGGTAATTTTCATTTAGCTTTAACTAAAACCGGCCGATATTACCAAATAGTCTTGCATCAACAAGAGATGGTTAACCATCATCGCCCTTCAGTTGATAATTTATTTTTTTCCGTTGCTCAAATCGCCGGAAAGCGGGCAATTGGCATGATTCTTACTGGAATGGGAAATGATGGAGCTATGGGATTATTAGCAATGCGGCAAGCAGGTGCTTATACCTTCGCACAGAATGAAAAAAGCTGTGTTGTTTATGGTATGCCAAAAGTCGCATTGCAGTTAAATGCGGTAGATGAAGTGGGTGATATTAATGATCTTGGTCGATTGTTACTCGATAAATTAGAGCAACGTTATGCAGGGTAATTGCAACAAATAGAAAGTGAGATAGGGCTCTTTAAACCATGACAAATAAAGAATTAATGTTTCTGATCGTAGATGATTTCTCAACGATGAGAAGAATATTACGTAATTTGTTGAAAGAATCAGGATTTCATAATGTCGAAGAGGCTGAAGATGGTGAAGATGCTTTAGCTAAAATGAATAAGCATAATTTTGATTTTATTATTACAGACTGGAATATGCCAAATATGGATGGCTTATTATTACTTGAAACGATCCGCCAACAGGAAAAGTGGGCAAAGCTACCGGTTTTAATGGTGACTGCGGAAGCCAAAAAAGAAAACATTATTGCTGCCTCAAAAGCCGGTGCCAGTGGTTATGTGGTGAAACCTTTTACCGCTGCTATTCTTGAGCAGAAAATTGAACAAATTATTCAAAAAATGGCATAAAACAAGGAGGTAATATGGTCAACAGGCAAGATGAAGAACCAGAGTCTCATAACGATAAATTAGAAATCATTAACCGTCTTGGGCGGTTGACTCGCATTATTCATGAAGGATTACGTGAGTTAGGTTTAGACAAAAATATATCCAGAGCGGTAGAAGTGATACCGGATACCCAACAGCGCCTAGATTATATTGCCCAGATGACTTTTCAAGCGGCAGAAAAAACCCTTAATAGTCTCGATCAAATCAAACCTAAGCAAGAGTGGTTAATTCAACAAGCAGAACAGTTAACCCAACGCTGGGATCAATGGGCGCAATTATCGATTGAATTAACGGAGACTAAATCGTTGGTGGCGGATACGCGACAGTATCTGGCTCAGTCACCGCAAGTCAATAGTCAAATCAATGCGCAATTATTGGATATCATGATGGCCCAAGATTTTCAAGATTTAACCGGACAAGTGATTAAAAAACTCTCTTTAATAATCCAGGAAATCGAACAGCAACTTGTCTCTGTTTTATTAGAGAATATGACGCCAGATATTGCCAATTCCTTATCGTCGATAAATCGTTCAAATGAATTACTAAATGGAACACAACTGACGACAGATCGGAAAGAAAATTACAGTCAGCAAACTCAAGTAGATGAATTATTGACCAGCCTGGGATTATGAATGCGATAAAATAGCTAGTCAGCGGCATTTACGGTAATTGATTGATAATATGAAATAGACAGCGAAAATAAAAGAGATACAAGATTATTCAAAGTAAAATAAGCAATGTATCTCTTATAAAGCGATGATAGAATATTGTTTACTTCATATTTAACGACTGTTTTATCTGCCGCATCGCTTCAATGCCTTGCTGACAAGCTTTATCTTGCTGATCTCTAGGCAGGGCAACGATCTGTTTTTTACCATCTTCAAGCTGATTTTTGATTGAATCAAGTTGAGCCTTAGTTTGTGGATTTTCAGATGCCTTAGTAACTAAGGAATCTACTTCAGAGAAATAAGTTTTACAAGTATCAGTTGCCCCGATATAGTCAATTTTTTTCTCTTCTTCTGAACAAGCAGTGATAATAAATGCGAATAAACCTATGCTACAAATTACTAGTAATTTTCTCATAATAATCCCTAACCAAATAATATTTATGTAGTTTAAAAAGTATAGATTCATTTTATTCAGATGTGAAATATTAATGATTTTATTCAGCTATGAATTATACATTGGCATGAAAAGCGTATTTTTTAAATCAAGAAAAAACCAGGGCAAATAGATAACACGATCGTTCATCGCTATTGTGGCAAATTAATAGCAATAGCTAATTAGCCGTAATTTAAGCATGTTATAATAGCGACAAAATGAGCGCTATTTCGGTTATTATATTTTTTCATTTTATTTAATAGCATAAATAATAACTATTTTTTCTTTGTTATTTCCCTTTTGAGTTGATTTTATTATGGCAAGCTTAGCGCCTTTCCTTTGTCAAAAGAATATCAACGAGGTAAAAGGGAGTGGCAGAAGAGAGTGATTTAGAAAAAAACGAAGAACCCACCGCTAGAAAAAAGGAAAAAGCAAAGGAAGAGGGACAGGTTGTTCGTTCACGTGAATTAAGTTCTTTTTTCATGTTAATTGCTGGTGTTTCGCTATTTTGGATTTGTGGCCATTCTTGTTATCAAAAGCTGCATGCACTTTTTTCACAGACTTTTTATTTTGATAAATATATTTTATATAACAGTCAGCTATTGCCTAATTTAGTGTTTGAGTCGGTTAAAATAGGCCTGAACGCATTATTACCGATTATAGCTGGACTGGTATTAATCGCCTTTGCTGCCCCTAGTTTTTTTGGTGGGATACATATTAATTTTAAGTCGATTAAATTTGACTGGAAAAAATTAAATCCAATCACTGGATTAAAACGCCTATTTTCAATTAATGCATTGGCTGAGCTGTTTAAAGCATTATTGAAAGTAATGTTAGTTTCTATTGGTATCACTCTTTTTTTATGGGTCAATCTTCCTCATTTTTTTCACTTAGTCACTGAACCACGACATTTGGCATTAAGTCAAGCTACGCAATTAATGATATTTGCCGCTTATATTGCCATTTTTATGCTTATTCCCTTAGTGGGCTTTGATCTTATTTATCAGCTGCGCAGCCATTTGAAAAAACTCAGAATGACACGCCAAGAAATTAAAGATGAGTTCAAACAGCAGGAAGGTGATCCACATATTAAAGCGCGTATTCGTCAGCAGCAGCGAGAGATTTCCCGTCGCAGAATGATGGCTGATGTGCCGAAAGCCGATGTTATTATTACCAACCCGACCCACTATGCGGTGGCATTACAGTATGACAATCAAGCCATGCAAGCGCCAAAAGTATTGGTAAAAGGAGCGGGATTAATTGCATTAAATATTAAGCAACTGGGTGAAGAAAATCGTATTCCAGTGCTGGAGGCACCCCCTCTGGCAAGAGCGCTCTATCGCCATAGCAAAGTCGGTGGTCATATTCCGGCAACACTTTATGCCGCAGTAGCAGAGGTGTTGGCCTGGGTATATCAGCTCAGACATTGGCAGCGAGAAGGCGGATTGAAACCAAAGAAACCAACCAATGTATCAGTACCTCAGGGACTGGATTTTGCAGGAGATAATAATACTCATGGCTAACTTAGCCTCACGATTGCGTCTACCTAAAGACTTAAAAAATACCCAATGGCAAATTTTAGCTGGACCGATATTGATCCTATTAATTTTGTCAATGATGGTTTTGCCATTGCCGCCTTTTTTACTAGATATGTTGTTCACTTTTAATATTGCCCTCTCGATTATGGTGTTATTAGTGGCCATGTTTACCAAGCGCACCCTTGAATTTGCGGCATTTCCGACCATTTTGCTATTTTCAACGCTATTACGGCTGTCACTCAATGTGGCTTCAACTAGAGTTATTCTATTAGAAGGACACACGGGATCAGCGGCGGCAGGCAAGGTTGTCGAATCCTTCGGCCATTTTCTGGTGGGGGGTAATTTTGCTATTGGCATAGTGGTCTTTATTATTCTGATCCTAATTAACTTTATGGTGATCACTAAAGGTGCTGGTCGTATAGCCGAAGTCGGAGCACGCTTTGTTTTAGATGGTATGCCAGGTAAGCAGATGGCGATTGATGCTGATCTGAATGCCGGTTTGATTGATGAAGCGGAAGCTAAAGCGCGACGTAAAGAAGTAACCCAAGAGTCTGATTTCTATGGTTCAATGGATGGCGCCAGTAAATTTGTACGCGGCGATGCCATTGCCGGATTGATGATTATGGCTATCAATATCATTGGTGGTTTAGTGGTTGGTGTCGCGCAACATGGCTTAACGCTGGGTGAATCAGCCAGTATCTACACACTATTAACCATTGGTGATGGCCTAGTCGCGCAAATTCCGGCATTGATTATTTCTACCGCCGCCGGCGTGATTGTTACCCGCGTAGCAACTGATGAAGACGTCGGTGAGCAGATGTTAGGTCAACTGTTCGATAATCCACGAGTATTGATGTTAACTGCCGGTGTATTAGGTTTGCTTGGTTTAGTTCCAGGTATGCCAAATATTGTTTTCTGTTGTTTACTTTGCTATTAGGTTTCATTGGTTGGAAGTTGATGAAGCGTTCAGCTAAGCCGGTATTAGTTGACATTGTAATTAATCGTTAATTATCAATATAATAGAAATGCATTATCACTATAATTCACTATTCATTCACTATAAATTATAACTCAACCCAACCGTTATTCCTTTCATCCTGATATTTTTCTGTCATTTCAATTGACTTATGACCAAGTAGTTTTTTGGCAAAATCTGTTCCCATAGTCTCGGTATATAATCTAGCTGATAAACTCCTAATCTCATGAAAAGAAGGTGGATTTACCTCCCATTTCAACTCAGATTTATCTCTAAACTTAGCAAATGTCTTAGATATTTTATCTGTTGACAATTTTTTATCTCCATTTGTAATAATATATTCTGATCTTTCGTTTTTTATTTCTAATAATTTTGATAACTTAATATTTACTATTTCAATATTTAAAGGGATTGCTATTTTTGACTCTGTTTTTTGTTGAATAATCCATAATTTATTATCATAAATATTTTTCCATTTTAATTTAGAAATATCAGATATTCGTTGTCCTGTTACTAGAGCTATTTTCATTGATTTTGTCAGCCAATGATTTTCATCATTAATTAAATTTAATATAGCTGTAAAATCATTAAAAGATAGTCTTGCTCTTTGTATTTTTATTTTCGGTATTTTTGTTGGGGTAACTGGATTTATTTTTAATATACCTAATGATATAGCCTCTTTAAAATAGTCATTTAAAAATACACGCATTAATTTTGCTGTTGTTATCTTTCCTTTGTTAATAAATGGATGAAGTAAATCAGCAATATTTTTAGTTGTTACGCTTTCAATTGGTACATCAATCATTTCTTTTCTTATAACACTAATCCTATGTTTATAATCTTTCATTGTTTTCTCTTTCAAACCTCTTGCACGCAGAATTTCCTCATACCTATCCAAAAACTCATGAAAAGAGACCGATCCGTGTCCCTCTATTCTTTCTGTCAGTGGCTTAACTTTCTCTGCATTGAGCAATAACTGATTTGCACTAATAGCCTCGTTAATTGCATAGGCTTTGTTTCTACCCAAACCGTATTCCTTCCGTGTACGTGGGTCTCTATAGGAATAATACCCGTTTCTTTTGTATAGGTTAGGGGGCAAATCCCGATTTTTTATTTTTCTGATTCTGGTCATGACCTATCCTTTGCAGCAACATACTTTTATGACTAACCTGGTTAACGCCGTTAACTTTGATTGCATACTCTTCAACTAAATATTCCCTGCCATCTTTGATGGGTGGAGGCTGGATTAACCCATTTCTAACCCATCCCCTGACAGTGTCCATTCTTCTTGGCCTATCCCTCCTTGCATTCCATTCCGCTAAAGTAATCATGTT
>NZ_AUCC01000068.1 GCF_000429565.1 Arsenophonus nasoniae DSM 15247 | reverse complement strand
AATGTATTCTGTGTGGCGACAGGCTGCTTTTCACCGGGGCGCAAATGGGTAAAAAAGCAACGGAATTGTTGTCAGAAAGACTGCATAACCTGGAGAAAAAGCGATGGTTACGCAGCTAAACGCAGGATCAATGTGTCTAAAATAAGGAAATCAGGTTAGAAATTACACTCTCTGAGGAAATGTTAACTGGCACTAAACACAATAAATCGATCCCCATCTCCTTTTTGCAATAAGGGATGGCTTTTGCTACTCACTTTAAAAGCGATTCAATTTCCTAACCATCAAGCAAGTTAACAACAAAACTTTTTTCATCTTTCTTTCTCACTGTCATGCGGTCAGGTATGAAATATGTATGATTTAATTTTGAATAAAGAAAAATCAACAGGATTGCGAACTATCAAAGTACGATCCAGTAGAATTGAGAATGATAGTTGATGCTTTGGTATAGTAACCGCACCCAAGTAATGGTTTTTCCGAACTGCACCCTGTTACCTCTAAGGCAAACAGGCAACTAAACAACAAAGTAATTTTCATCTTTTGTCCTAGCTCTTTGCCATGCGGTCAAGTATGGACTATTTATATTTATATTTTTCACGGTTAAGGAATTAAAAATCATCTAAAAACAAGAACGGGGGCAATCGAAAATAGGTAAAGTATTTAAAACGAAAAAAACAAAACGAAACGAATAAAGCGAGATTGTATGGTTGATAATGTGAAATCCAAGCCCTCTCAAAGAAAGACGCTATGGAAAAAAATATCGAGCTTTTTTGGTATGGCTGAAAAAGAGTCAGCCGTTGATGAAGTTTTAAAAATGCCAGTGTTTTCAATATCAGATCAGTACGTTTTACAGTCTGGTGAGACAGATATACCCGCAGATACAAAAACACAAATAGAAAAGTTCCAAATGTATGTTGGCTACCCACCAAAGGCGAAAGGATTTCCAGCAAGGTTATCAGGTCGGCAGTTACTAGCCAAAACGCAGAGTGATATGGTCCATCAGATCAAGAAAGAATTGTTCATGAAGGACGGTTTTGAAAAATATATTTTGCCTTTATTGGTTAACGTAGCCGATTTTGTACACTTATTACCCGCATCTGAACATCACCATCACCGCGCACAAGGAGGTCTGTTACGTCACAACCTAGAAGTCTGCTATAACGCTATAAAAGCGATGAAAGTCATTGAATTTGATGAAAAAGAGAATCCTGAACAAAAATCCCTAATGGTGTTCAAATGGCGGTTAGCGGTCGTAGTAACGGCATTACTGCATGACATTGGTAAGCCAGTAACCGATTACGAGATTTGGAATGAAGAAGGTACATTGCAATGGAATCCTAAAGGGAAAAATATCTTTGAGTGGGCGGTCGAGAACAATATAGATAGATATTATCTATCGTGGAACAAAAATCGTCACAACAATCACAAACTCCTTGCATCCTCAATGATTGAGAAAATAGTGCCTTATGAGATCATAGAAATTTTACAGCACAACAGTCGAAATGTATTTTTCAAAGTGATTGATGCCATATCTACCTTAACGCCTACAGATGCACAAAAACGAAATAATGCGTTGATTGACCTTGTAATTAATGCGGATAAAAAATCCGTCTTAGAAGATATGAAGCGAACGTCCGGCGATGCAATACGTTCGTCAGGTACAGGCGTCAGCACAATACAACGCATGGTTGATACTATGCGATTACTCATATCAACAAATGTATGGAAACCTAATGTCTATCCGTCTCCTGTATGGGTTACAACAGATGGAGTGTATATCTTCTGGCAAAAAGCAGCCGATAATATTTATGAGCGAATCAGAGAGCTTGACGTGTTCATACCTCAATCAGCCGATTCTTTAGCCGATATTATGCTCACGAATGGTCTTGTAGAGGAGGGAGAGAACGGCTCTGTATATTGGAGAGTAATTACCGAGAAATATCTTATTGAAAATGACCTACCTACGAAATTTATCGAAGAACCTCCATTGTTCATGTACAGCCTGAAATTAAAATCACCTGAGACGTTGTTCAGTGATTTATTACAGCCAATACCAACTACCGCTTATGTGAAAAAAGCGTCAAAGTGGATAAAGTATGAACCAACAGCAGAACAAATTGCGGAAGAATTGAAAAACGTAGAGGAAGATATCTCTAATACGGATTCTACTGAGTCAACTCCTGCGCCAGAACCAGAGAAAGCCACTGAGATCAGAGTTGTGGAAAATTCCAAACCAAATTCAACAATAGTCGAAGAATCAAATAATAATGAAAATTACATCACCGAAGAAGTGACCGAAGAAGTGCTAGTGAAATTACTCTGTAATGTAGGAGTTTTAGAAGAATCCAAGTCTGATCCTGATCCAGAACTAACGCCTATTTTGGCGAACCCGCCACATAGCGTACCTTTAACGACAACTACGCCTCAAAATAATTTGAATCTGAAAGTAACTGAATTTAAACCAGTTACAAAAAAAACAAAATCACCATCACTATTGGATTTATCTGTCACACTACAAAACCAATCCGCACGAAGCCAATCAACGGATAGACGTTCATTGTCGATAGGGGAAGTGTTGGAACAAACCGACAAACAAAACACTAATAAGAAAAGTCCCCAAAAGAAGAAAAATAAACAGCCAGCAGTAGAAGAAAAGGTTGCCGCCCCTCAGCAGCTAACAGAACATCCCAAAACAAAAAAGATATTTTTATTTAATCATGAAAATCCATTAGATGAACCTATTGAACATTCGAGCTTGTATAAAAAAACACCTTTAAAATATAGGGAGATATTTGAAAATGAAATAAGCAGAATGGAAAAAGAAGAGCTGTTGAGCCTAATTAATCAGAATCATTTCCTGTATTCAGAAAAAAAAGCATTCCCTCAAGAGTGGATATTGGATGTTGCATTAATGCCGCGGAAAATACAATCAGTCGTATTAAGGTCAGAAACATATTGTATTTTGCATAAAAATATTCTAATCGATTTATATGTACTTACAAAATATAGTGAAATCAGATATTTGTTATTCTTATCAGAACAAGAAAAGAAAATTCGTCATAATGACCTACTGAAAATAATCCAATCGCACTCATCGTCTGATGAGCAGACTGTTTTAGTTATGCACAATAGCGATATTAATGCAGCGTCGGGTCATCTAAATATATCGAAAAAATTATTTTTGAAATTAATAGCGATACATTTTGAAAGTTTCCTGTACAACAATAAATTAAGAGTGAATAAAAAAGATGAATGAATGGAAACACTTAATGCCGTTCAGACCAAACTATGAGCTTTATGAGGTTTTAGGTTGGGGGGCTGGAATGCTAACAACGCTTGGAGTAGGTAACTATCTGTCAATGCCTCCCGCAGCGACAATATCCACTGTTGCCATACAGGGATTATTTATACTCAAAGTTCTCCCAAACGCTATTAAAATTGCATCATTGCACAATAATTTAAAAACGATACCTAAACCGCTTTTTGTGCCAGCCGAACAGGTTGTTAGACAAATGATAGCAAGCCCTGATAGTACCTTGATTGGGAAAGGTTTCATCTGGAAACACGAACAAGGTCAGAGAGCGCATGAGATTGTTAAAACAGGACAAGCAGACCGTTTCTTGCCTGACAATGATAACTCAATGGGGTATGGATGGATTCATCAGTTAGGCAACAAAAACGATTGGATAGAAGTTCCCGATCACATGCTCACGTTGCACACGTCAATTACAGGTACAACAGGGTCGGGTAAAACCACTTTTTATAAGTTAATGATATTGCAGGCAGCAATTAAACAAATACCGCTAATCTTTGTAGATCCGAAAAACGATGAAGAAATTGCAGAGTTTATGCGTGAGTGTATGAGATTAACGAACAGAGAAGATGATTATTACTATCTATCTATTGCACATCTGAATAAATCCAACAGCATTTCACCTATTAGTAATTACTCCAACTCAACAGAAATAGCTAACAGGATTATTTCAGTCATTCAGAAGTCAGATAATACGACAGATCCGTTTCTTTCTTTTGCAACAATGGCATTAACTACTGTGATACAGCTAATGGATTTTGTAAAAATAAAACCGACATTAGTTAATCTGAAGGCACAATTAGGTACTGACTTAAACTATTTTGCAGAGCTAATGACATTAGCAATAGACAAATTAGGTGAAGAACTATTTCCCGATGTATATAGCGGAATTTTAGAACGTAGGTTAAAGCACGAAAAATTAGATAAAAAAACGGATTCAAAAATGGCTCATGCAGCTATCAGAATCAATTTTTACTACAACGACATTGCACCAATAAAAGAGTACACCTTTATTAAGGGCGGTATTGATTTAATGCAGCATAACCGCGAACACTTTCAAAAAATGATACTCAATGCTTTACCTATTTTGACTATGCTGACGAGTGACGGATTAGACGACATATTATCACCAGCACCAAACAACCAAAGTGATGATAGGGTGACGGTCAGTGTCAAAGACATAATTTCAACTAATGGTATGTTCTATCTAGGGTTGAACGCACTGGCTGACGGTGAGAAGGGAAGCGCGGTAGGGTCAATTTTCCTGAGTGACATAACGGCAGTAGCAGCCGACATTTACAACTACGCCAGACCGCGAGGTGAAGCGAAGCATGACACCATCATTCTTATTGATGAAGCAGCCGAAGTCATTAACGATCAGGTTATAAGGCTTCAAAATAAAGGACGCGGGGCAGGATTTAATCTGTATATTGCGTCACAATCAACAACTGACTATGTGGCCACTTTGGGTTCAGAAGCAAAAAAAGAACAGGTCAACGTCAATGCTAACCACAACATCGCCCTGAGAACAATTAACGTACAAGGACAAAAAGACATTATAGAACGCATACCCAAAGCAAAATTTAAATACATCCTGCGAGGACATGGTACAAGTGCAGGTGCAGATCCCGAACAAATCACGGGGAGTATTGGGGAAAGAATTATGGAAGAAGAAGGCGAATTTTTCCCGCCTCAATTATTGGGTAACTTACCGGACTTAGAATTTTTTGCGATATTGCAAGCGGGGCGAATCTGTAAAGGTCAGATACCGATTGTGACTTTGCCAAAAACAACACCAGAAAAAGAAGTACTGAATAAACTTATTGATATTTATAAAGAAAAGAAAGGTATTTCATGAAAAAGTATTATGCAAAAATGCGAATAACCAACAATGAAGAACTAGATACCTACTACTTTTCATTCTTGACGCAATGGGAAATTTGTTACGATATTTTTAATAAAATGGAAAATTCAATAAGAGATTCAGAATATGAAATGGCTTTTCATAATTACATGCTGGAACAGTTAAAAAAATATTATTATCGGAAAAAGGACGACTCGCTAGATGATTGGGATAATCTTTCAATTCTACTGGCAAAGCTAGTGAAGTTTTTAGCAATGCTAAACAAAATAACGGTTTGTGAAGAATATAAGAAATACACGATCCCCGCACGAGTGGATTCATTTCTATCAAAAACTATTTTGGAAAAAAGTTAAATCATGTTTGGTTCTGACAAAAGAAACGATGGATTTTCCATAAAAAAAATTTTGATAGTTTGCACTACGCTATTAGTGATCTCATCAATGTTCATCCCTGCCAGTTGGTACAAGGCAAACATGATGAGAGAATTTAAGATGGGCGAAGTAATGACAGGTAAGAAAAGTTTCAATACCAAAATACTTCCTTATGCCAATGCTCTTTACACGGAGTATTTTGTTGATACAGGCATAAACGATGTGCTTCAAAACTATTTCAAATCTGCTGAAACATCAGAGAACAAACTGGAAAACACGTTTAACACCATCAGTAATGTGTTTCTGCCTTTCTTTAAGAACATGACAACGGTTATCAGCTATCACCTCTATATGATGACATATCGGTTGTCTGTGCTGTCATTCTGGACCTATTATTTTATCATCATGCTTATCCCATCCGTTTTTTCGGGTGCGCTTCAATGGAAAAGAAAGCAGTATGACTTTTCCTATGTGTCGCCATTTCTCAACAGAAGAAGTATCAAGTTGATTGGTTTATGTATTTTTTTTATGGTGTTATCAATCATTATTCCGCTTCCTGTACCTCCTGTTATTAATGCGGTCATGGCACTGTTCGTTGTTCCAACAGCAATCATCCTCACCATCAGCAACCTGCCAAAACAGATTTGAATTGATAAGCGCAATTTATGCGCCTATCTTTAAAATTTTCTTTTTTTTACTTGGTATGATCGTGAAATAGTGCGAGGGATAACCATGTTCAAGAACTTTGAAGACAAAATACCGACATACACAATATTCACAACTTTGCTTTGCCTGAATATCGCGATGTTATCGGTCAACATCTCGTTATCACGGTCAACAAATAAGCTAAGAGAGAATGTGAAACAGGTAAACGAAAGTTCGGCATATTTATCAGATCGCAAAACTCTCGTATTCAATCTCATTGATATGACGAAAGAAAATATAGAAAAAGCGTTAGACAAAACACCTAACCAAAAAATGATTAAGCCATCCGATCTGCTGGACTTAGGTAAGAAAAATGAAAAATGATTTTTCAAAAAATAAACCTTTAATAATTAAGTCACTGCTAGGACTTGCAGTTGTGGCAACCGCCGTGAATACAGCGATTTTGGTGAAAACGAAGCAAGAGGTAGCCGAGCTACAGATAGCGGTAGATAACATTGACATCCCAAAAATTAAAAATAGTGCAGAACTAAACCAATTTTTCAAAAGTTACATTTTGGCTTCTGGCTACGATAAGGTTTTGAAAAAAACAAAATCAAATGTGGGAGAGGTTAGCAAAGCGGGTGACAAACTACCCGCGAACGATGATAAAGAAGAAAATTCCATCCAGCAACCATCCTCCGAGAATGACCGTGTATACGGGAATATAAATGCACCTTTTTTACTGATCCATTATTCCGATTTTGAGTGTGAATACTGTCAAGCTGAATTCCCTGAAATCATTGATTTTGTGGATAGGTCTGGCGGAAATGTTGCGTTGGTATTCAAGCACACGTTAGGACACGGGAAACGGTCACTGTATATGTCAACACTGGTTGAATGTGCCTATCAGCAGAAAGGGAATTACGGATTTTTTGAATTAGCAAAGTACCTTTTTGATAGCAAGCGAAACGGTAACTTCAATATACCTATTAGGGAGTTAGCGACGAACTTCTCTTTGGATGAAAAGAATTTTTCAACTTGCGTCAATAACAATGGCGGTAGGGAAAAAATCGCTTTCGATACGCAAGAGGCTATCGGTCTGAACATAGAAAAAACGCCATCTACGATAATCTCATACAAAAACAAAGCGGTTCTGGTACAAGGTGCAGTCCCGATAACCGAAATAAAGGCTGTCATGGGGCAATTAACCCAAACGGAGTAAAAATGTCAAAAATAGTAGAAATCTCTCATAGCGTAGATGCCCCGCCCCGCATGTTCTTTTGGACCGTAGATGAATTGTTTCCGTTCATGGTGATGTTAGGTGTTGGCGTGGTAACAGGGCGACTGATACTCATGGTTATTATCGGGTTGGTTCTGAGCAAAATTTATGGACGTTTTTTAGATAAGGCTTCTGATAAATATTTAGCTCACTTGGTTTATTGGCGGTTTGGTTTTGGGTCACACAAAGTAACTTTTGTGCCAGATTCTTTTGATAGGGAATTTACTATATGAAATTTTCAAACCTGAGAAATACATTATCGGGGCTTAGGGAAACAAATAACACCTTAACCATCACTAACCTTTGCACTGCGATTGTATCTATTTTATTGGTTATATTGATCTTTTCAAAAGATGAGCGAATCATTATTGTACCGCCTAATCTCACAACAACATCATGGGTTGATGCGAACGAAGGGTCAACCGCATATATGCGATCATGGGCGGGTTACATAGCAACGTTATTGGGTAATACAAACCCATCTTCTGCGCCTTTCATCAAAGAGTCACTTGAGCCTTTTTTAGCTCCTACAAATCGCGGGGCAATCATGCAAACCATTGATGATGAAACGGGAAAAATCCGAAGAGATAGAGTTTCGGTGTCATTCAGCCCGACAAAAATATCATCCGATCCAATGGCAAAAGGCACTTACTTTGTTGAGGGAACACAAGAGATAAAAAGTATCACGGGTAAAGCTGTATCACATTCAGTTACTTACATTGTCACGGTATTTATCAAAGGTTATAAGCCAGTTGTAGAGAATATTCAGCTTAAAAGTGCTTCGGTTACGTTACCGACTTATGTAGCCAGTGAGAATGATGGCAAGATCCCCGAAGGTTCAGAAGCAGAGAAAATAGTAGAAGGGAGCAAAATCAATGATTGATTTTAAAGTTAAATTAATTAGCACTGCGGTTATTTGTTCTTTTCTGATGTGTGGTACTGTTTCTGCAAAAACAATATCGGTACAGGGTACAAATAACGATTTACAACGTACAGTGAAAGCCTCACCGAGTAATTCAAAACCGAAAAATACATTATCAAATAGCAGTTATCAAGGTGAAGGAAATATTGATGAAATATTATCCGAACCGAGTGATAACAACATTCAGCCTGTACCGAGTTCCGTTATGAGAAACAACAATCAACAGAGGTTAGATTCACGAATGACGGTAACAATTCATTCTGGTGAAAACAGGCTGATACCGATTTCAGTAGGACAACCTAATAGGATTGTGACTCCGTTCCCTGAGCCAGTGGTACTAGTCATTAAGAAAAATAGCGTAAAAATATCTAAGGAAGGGAATGTTATTTATATAACGTCTTACAAGAAAGAGCCTATCGCTATGTATATTACAAACAAGGGCGATGAATCAAAGGCTATTTCATTGTCACTTCATCCTGAGCAAAGACCACCAGTAGAAGCCACGTTGCTTCTCGCAAAAGAGATTAACACCACAAACTCTAACTACAACAACAGCATGTATTACAGCCCAACAAACGCATCACAAAGCGCAAACAGGGAAAAGGCAGAACGTTGGGAAAAAAGCGATACCTACGCAAAAACCATCACAAAACTGCTAAAAGCAATTGCGTTAGGTGACTTGCCGACTGGCTATGAAATAACAGACCTGAAAGACACCAACGTTTCAATTCCTAACTGTTTGTTCAGAACGGGTGGCGATCAGGACAACATAAAATATTCATTTAAAAATGGACAATACATTGCGGGGGCACGTTTCAGCGTGATCGTGGGTGTGGCATCAAACACTGGCTTATCCACTGTACTTGTTGACGAGTCTTTATGTACGCATCCCCGTCTAGCTGCAAGGGCATTATGGAGTAATAACACGCTTGCTCCTAACCAGAAAACAGAAGCCTACTTTGTTATCCGAAACGATAGCGCATCCAAAGAGGCTGAATCAATTTCCATCCGTCCACGCCTAGCGGAGTAATACATGTCAATAAAAGAAAAATATGACAATTTATCACCCAAAGCAAAGAAATTTCTTCTGTGGGGTGGTGGTGGCACTTTGTTGATAATTGCATTGTATTTTTTTACAAGCGTACCAGACCAATCCTATGAGGTTAAAAAGGAGAACAGTAAGCCTACCACTAACCTTATAACGTCAGGTGATACGCAAGGCGTCAGTCAAGAGTCTATAGCAGCGGATTTAAGACGGATAGAAGAAGAACTGATAGCAGTGAAACAGCAGCGAGAAACAGACCAGAAAGAAATTAGTGAATTAAATAAGAAACAAACTCAACTATCTCAAGATAACAATGATTTGCGATTCCAAATAAAGAATCAACAACCGACTTATCAAATCACACCGAAAGTAACAAAAAACACACCGAACGCATACGAAAATGAACTTCAAAAGATATACCAAAATAACGATCTCCCGTATAGCAACAACCATGTTCAAAATGGTGATCGGGGAAAAGACGAAACCAAATCAGATACCTTTGCAAATGAAGAATCTTACCCTGAAATCATGCGATTTGATGGTGTAGCGAGTGACGGTGCCGAAAAAGGGGGGGCTTTGGGAGAGTCGTTAAATTCCAAAAAGGAAAGTGACAAACCAAAAATTAATAATGATGAAGCCATTGAAGGAACATACTTACCCGCATCATCAATCATACCTACAGTCGCCTTGTCAGGGATGGACGCACCTACGGCAAAGCAAGCACGGGAAAATCCTTATCCGATGCTATTGCGCGTGAAGAAAGACGCTATTTTACCCAACAACTTTTCAGCCGATATTAAAGAGTGTGGGATCTTGGCGGTAGGCTACGGTGAACTATCATCTGAACGAGCCTATCTGAGAAGTAATACCATAACGTGCATAAGAGATGATGGTGCGGTATTTGAAGCTGCCTTTGATTCCTTCGCGGTAGGTGAAGACGGTAAGGCGGGTATTAGGGGGCGTTTAGTCACCAAGCAAGGGCAATATCTGGCTAAAGCCTTAATTGCGGGATTTTTACAAGCGGGTGCAGAAATGTTCAGTGTTCAACAATTGCCTACAATCACGTTAGGTCGTGTCGGTGACGACAAAGTTAATTCCCCTTATCAGCAAATTAACAGTAACAAATTGCAGGGGGCAGCGATGAAAGGCGTTGGTGGTGCGTTGAACCGACTCGCTGATTTTTACATGGATATGGCACAAGACCTATTCCCTGTGATTGAAATCGATCCAGCCAGAAGCATTGATTTGATTGTGACGAAAGGCGTGAAACTGAACTTTAGACAAACCAATTAATTATTAGGAAAAAACAAAATGAAAAAAATTGTGTTTATGCCTCTATTGGGATGGGTCGCTCTATCATTAACTGCCTGTTCTTCATTAGTGGGAAATAGCGAGTTTGGCTGTAAGGGTATGCCAAATTCTGTAACCTGTATGAGTGTGAGGGATGTTCACAAACTGACAGATGGTGAGGATTATCAGGAAAAAATCAATCTCGTTTCCAAAAAACAACAAAATGGTGAAGTGGTAACAAAAGATGAAATTCAATCTCTTACTAAAGGTAATAAAAACAAAAGGATTGCAATTGAATCAGGTCAATATACACCCGTACCTAAACCCGCAGCAGATCCACAACCGATTCGTAGTGAATCTATGGTTATGCGTATTTTAATTGATCCCTACGAAAATACAGACGGTGATTTAGTTGTTGCGGGATATATCTATACGGAGATTGTACCTAGAGCATGGGATGTGGGAGAACCGAACCGTTACAACAAATCAAATGCTGTGTTAACGCCACTGCAATCACCTCAACCTAGATGAGTAATGTCGTAACCAAACAGGCAAGAATATTTAAAAATAGGCTTATCGTCCCTTTTTTTTTATTCAAATGAAAAATTTCTTTTTTAAATCTGAAAGAATGCAGCAATACGAACTTCTTTTGATAAGGAATCGGTAATGAAAAAAACACTTTTATGTATTGCTCTAGCTCTCTCAGGGTTTTCCGCTACCAGCTACGCTGACGAAGGCTATGCCAGTATTGAAAAAAGCAGTACGGAAACTGTCTTTAACAAAGAAGCATTAGATAATAATCCAAATAAGACTCTTGAAGTTTCTAAGTTTCTTCTTCCGTCAAATGGGATTATTGCACTAAAAAATGACGGTAAATTGCAATTACTCACCTCCAATGGTCGCTTTGTTATCAAAGGAGTTTTGTATGACACATGGGCAAAACGAGATTTGAACACCTTTGAAGACATTAAAGAATATGCCTCCATGATCCCACTAAAAAGCCTGAACATTAAGATGGAAGATTTGCAATCCGCAACGTGGGGTAAAGGACCAAACCAAACCATTATCTTTACCGATCCCTACTGTGAGCAGTGCCATGTCGCACTTAAAGAACTATCAAAGCTAGATCCTGAGAAGTACACGGTTCAAGTTTTATCCATAGGCGCATTGGGTGATAGAAGTAAAAAACGAAACTTTGAATTGTACTGTGCTAAAGACCGTTACCGTGCGGATAGAGCGATTATCACTGGCGATAACAGCATTAAGTTTGAGCAGCTTGAAAACTGCGACAAAGAAGCACTGTTAAGGCGTGAAATCACCGCGCAAGTGTTTGGCGTGAGCATGATCCCGTTCATTATCCGAAATGATGGGCGATACAGCGTAGGACAACCCACTGAGGGATTTGTTAATTTTATCAAAAATGGGGCTAAATAATCATGGCTACGGCAACAATTCTTAAAAAGATGCAGGACATTAAAAAGTTTTCGTCTCTATGCCCTGTTATTGCCGAAATGGATGATGAAAATATATTTGTCTGTGAAAACAAATATATTGGCATTGGGTTTAAATGTGTTCCGTTGTCGGGTACAAGTGGCGGGGAAATATCACAATTAAAAACATTTTTATCCGGCTATTTCCCGAACAATACAGTCATTCAAATATCACTTATTGCGTCACCAAATATCAGCCACATTATAAATAAAGCTGATTATATGCGTATGTCTTGTTCTAGTCAGATAATGAAAATAACATGCTTAAAACGTTCCGATTTTCTGTTAAAGCATACGACTATGCCGTTTCGAGGTACGAATACCAAAGCCAGAAGTTGTTCACTGTACATTACGTTAAAAACACCAATCAAAACAGAACTGTCACCGACTAGAGAAGAACTGGCTGAAATACGAGAGATTCAAACGGGATTAGAGACAACATTACGCATTACGGGGTTTCGTCCACAAAGACTCAATGTGCAAATGTATGTTTCTGAACTGAGTAGTATGTTTCAGCAGGGCGAGAATGCTCACTGGCGAGATAGGCTACCGATTGAAGTTGATGATGAGAAAAGCATTGCCGAACAACTATTGCAAATGGATAGTCTCTTTTTCATCAGGTCAAAATACGTTGGTTTCGGTAATCCCGAAGATGAGAATTCCAAAGCAGACACAAACACAACCTTCATTCGTACATTATCCGCAAAAACATTGCCTAAACGCTTTCAGGAAGGGCAAGCGCAATACTATCTTGGCGATTTAATGAACGGTTCAACAGGGATAAAAAACCCGTGTATCATCACCATGACATTGCATTATCCCGATCAGCAAGCTACAAAAACCAACTTCACCAGCAAGCGAACATTTGCTACTCGAAATGCCGATGGACCTACCGCAAGATTAGTGCCGTCGATGAAAACGACAAGTCAGGGCTTTGATATATTGGCTAACAAAGTCGATGAAGGACAGCCGATTTTCAAATCGACTCTTACGATTTCCGTATTTGCTAACAGCGTGACACAACTGAATAAGTCTGTACAGGAAGCAGCGAGTTATTTCAATAACTTGTCATTCAAAATGATACCCGATGTTAATTTTGTTGCGCCTATTTTTCTGGCTTCATTGCCGATGTTCTACGAAGCTAAGGCGGATGATGTGTTGGGTCGTTCAAAAACGCTGGCAGCAGAAGAAGCACTGGTGTTAGCTCCGTTATATGCCGATTGGCAAGGAGTCGGTGATCCAGCTCTAACACTGATTTCTCGAAATGGTCAGGTTCAAAATCTGAACATATTTGAGAGCAATACCAACTACAATATGTGTATTGCAGCAACATCGGGGTCAGGTAAGTCATTCCTGACCAACTACATCATTTCATCCTATCGGTCGCTTGGCGCAAAAGTGTGGGTCATTGATGCGGGGGATTCTTACAAAAAGCTGTGTACGATGTTTGAAGGATCATACATAGACTTCAATCCAGCAACAAAGCCCTGCCTTAACTTCTTTGAATTGATACAGGATTATTTTGGCGAAGATGATAATTCGGAAGACGGAACAGGGGAAGAAGATCTCATTATCGGTTTGCTTTCTGTCATGGCAGCACCGCAAAACGGATTAGACGATTACGCCACTTCACGCCTAAAACAACACGTTGCCGAAATCATCAGAGAGCATTGGCGAAATACCACAATTGATATGGTGGCTGAGTCTTTAAAAAACGATGCGGATCAGCGCATAAAAGACGTTGGAGAACAGTTATATCCGTTTACCTCTAAAGGTCAGTACGGGAAATATTTCATCGGGAAGAACAATATTTCCTTTGAAAATACGTTTACCGTACTAGAACTTGGGCGTATTGAAAAATCAGAGCATTTAAAGCAAATCGTTTTAATGCAATTAATCTATCAAATACAACAAGATATGTTTCTTGGTGACAGAAGCCAAATGAAAATTGTCATCATTGATGAAGCATGGGCATTGTTAACAGGGAATATCGGTAAGTTTATCGAAAAAGGCTATAGACGTTTCAGAAAATACTATGGGTCGGCAATCACTATCACGCAGTCGATAAATGACATGTATAAAGACAGCGTAGGTATTGCGATAACGGATAACTCGGCTTATCTGGCGATGTTGGGTCAAACTGAATCATCAATCAACAAAGCCAGAAAAGAAGAACGTCTCCCGTTAAACGAAACTGGTTATGAATTTTTAAAAACAGTCAGAAGCCAAGCGGGTGTATTTTCTGAAATATTCATTATGAGCGAAATGGGTAGCGGTATTAGTCGTTTGCTGGTAGATGACTTCTCTTACATGCTTTATACGACAAAATCAGAAGAAGTTAGCCTGATAGAGTCCAAAAGACGGCAAGGTAAAGACGTTATCGAAGCGATTAACGAATGTATCGAAGGAGTGTAGTAGATATGGTTAAAAACGCTCTCATATCCGTTCTGTGCGGTTTTATCGGTGCTGGATTGTTCCTGCACCTCAAACCGCCCAAGACGCTTGTAACCCAATTTGCGGTAGTGGATTTATCAAATCCCGATGGCTCTATCAAGTCACCGCAAGAAATAGCCATCATAAATGCCAGAGCAAAATCTTTGTCTGACAAAGGCTTTGTCGTACTCAACAAATCTGGCGTTTATGATGCTCCTAGCGAGATCTTTATTAGTGGAAAACTCAAATCTGAATAATAAATTTGAGAATGTAAAAAGAATTATCAAAAAAACATACGCCAGAGTATCGAAGAAAAAACGAAGCTGGAAGCGACAAGGTGTGTATATGGTACTTGTCGCTGTTGTTGCTGCACCGAGTAGTTATTATCTTCTCAACCGCTTCTCCTTTGGGATTGATTCACAAAACTATCCGTGCATTCCTGAATATCGTGTTTATCTCATAGATAAAGGCGACAAAACCATTACGAAAGGGAAGACGTTTGCT
The DNA here is from genome assembly GCF_000429565.1 of Arsenophonus nasoniae DSM 15247. Lineage (GTDB taxonomy): Bacteria > Pseudomonadota > Gammaproteobacteria > Enterobacterales > Enterobacteriaceae > Arsenophonus > Arsenophonus nasoniae. Next base: position 1,470 of record NZ_AUCC01000068.1, on the reverse strand, counting down.
TTCAACTCTCAATATATTAAAGGCATTGGCATTAAATTTGTAGACGGCATAGCAAATGACCGTGTATCGGTCAATTCAGAAGAAACCACAATAAATGACAGTATGGTTGGAGAAGGGTTGTTACTAGCCAAGGAAGCGGGTCATACAGAAAAAAAACTGACAAGAACAGGTGTGATACCAACGGGTTATTTGTGGATGATGGGTAGAACAAAAGTGAGTTTTGACTCTCGGTATTGGGGGGTTATTTCAGAAAAAAACATCATAGGGAGAGCTTACCCAATATGGTAAAAACCAAAATTGCTTTATTAATTTCCGTCATTCTTCTGAGTTTACCGCTATCCAGCAAGGCAAAGCCTGAGATAGAGGTAGTCAACCCGTACAAGGGAGACAAGGTGACAGCCCCAAAACTCAACGAATCTGCACTGAAAGATATTGAGAGAATGAGAGAGGCAGCCAGCGCACAAGCCAAAAAACAGGAATCCAACGCACGCCAAACCGTTAATAAAAAAAACCAAATGATCCTTGATAATGCTTCAAAATTTAAGGATGAAGAAGCCAGAATATTAAGGCAAATGGCACGAGACGGGAACGGAGAAAACCCGAAGAAGGAAATAATAAAAGGGGATGTTTATTACATTCTCGTTTCTGCATCACTCGATGATAAAGAGATACTAAACATTATGGATATGGCAGAGGATAAGGAGAATGTCGAGCTGGTTGTTCAGGGTGTCAAAGACAAAAAAACGCTGGTAGAAGAAGTGAAGCACTGGCATGAGCTAATAAAAAGCAAAGAGAAAATAATCAATTTTCAAATTGATCCGAACATTTTCATAAAGTACAAAGCGAAAACAGTACCGACCATTATCCATGAGAAAGATGGGGTCATGGTGGCGGTAGTCAGCGGTATTTCAAATCCTAAGTTTCTCGATGGTAAGACAGGGGATCTTGGAACGCAAGGACCAGCGAAAAGCATTGTTGAAAGAAACATGCTCGACTTAATCAAGGAAGGGATAGACAACCTTGATTTTGAAAGAATGAAGAAAGAAGCTATAGAGCGATATTGGAAGAATAAAAAAATATACAAATTTCCCGTAGCGACTGAGAACAGCGTACATTATGTCGATCCGAGTGTCGTCATACCAGAAGATATTATATCGCCTAATGGGGCGGTAGTTGCCAAAAAAGGATTAATCAATTGTAATGGTCAACAAATTCTGTAGAAGATCTAAGCGGCATTTTTTAGTTCATGATATTTTTGATGTGGCGTTAAATAACCAATCGTTGAATGGCGTCGATAATAATTGTAAAACTGAATATAATTTTCAACTTCACAGACAACAGATTGATGATTCATAAACGATAAACGGTTAAGTCTTTCTGTCTTTAAACTCCTAAAAAATCTTTCCATCACGGCATTATCGAGGCAATTACCTCGCCGACTCATGCTTTGAGTTATTTTCCGTTCAAAGA
>NZ_AUCC01000067.1 GCF_000429565.1 Arsenophonus nasoniae DSM 15247 | reverse complement strand
ATACGGGTAACTTTGCGCTGGAAGCTATCCGGTTGGCGGAAGCATGGGGATTTAAAGTCAAAACCATGAAGGGATTTACCTGGGTCAAGCTCAATAAGTTAGCCAAAGAGCGGATCTCCAAAGCTATCAAAAAAGCTGAGCTATCTGATGCTGATGACTTTCTGACATTACTCAATGCTGAAACACGCATGAATGGCGGTAACTACACCCGCAGTAATTCAGAAGATTGTTTAATTGCCATCAAGGGAAAAGGACTAGAACGCAAGGACGCTTCCATCAAACAAGTTATCTACGCCTGTCTCGGTGAACATAGCCAAAAACCAAAAGAAGTCCATTACCGATTAGAGAAGCTCTACGGTGATGTGAAGCGTATCGAACTTTTTGCTTGTGACAAAGTACAGGGCTGGGATCTATGGGGCAATGAAGCGCCTGAGAATAGTGTGAGTTTTTGAATGATATACATCTGAAAATGTACAGAGGTAAATATGTTTTACGAATGCGTACCAATCTCAAAATATTGTGAGTTATTTGGTGAATCAACCGAAGCAATAAATAAACGTTTGCAAAGGCAATTTTGGCAAGAAGGTGTGCAAGTCTTAAAAGTTGAAGGTTCAAAAGAGCGCTGGATTGATATTAGGGAGGTAAACAAATGGGCCAGAAAGAACAAAATAAATTGCCAAGAGGTATAACTATTCGTCAACATAAAAAAGGCGAAACCATAGTTTTAACTTTTACATATAAAGGGATTTTATGTAGAGAACCTCTTTCAGGGTTACAGGTAAATAATAAAAATATAAAGTACGCAGAAAGGCTATTAGGAGAAATACAGAATAATATAAAGCTTAATAATTTTAATTATGTTAAATATTTTCCTCATTCAAAAAAATTAATTTTATTTGGAATATCAACCAAGGAAAAGCGTGTTATCGATTATTTAAATGAATATATTATGATCTGTAAAAAAAGACAACTATCACCATCAACAATTAATGGGTATAAAAAATGTATTAATGCTTTAATGGAATTACATAACATACAAGTAAGATCGCTAACTCCAGCTGTAATAAAAAACTGGATACAGAGAAAAAATACAACATTGAAAACAATTAGAAATCAACTGTCGTTTCTTCGTAGTGCTATAGATGAGGCAATAACTGATGGACTTATCAATATAAATCCTGTTAGTCAAGTTACCGCAGCAAGATATCACTCAAACAATACAAGTAAAGAAAGTATATATGTTATTGATCCACTTTCCCCAAGCGAAGTGGAGCTTCTATTATCAGCAACAAAATACAAGCAATGGGAAAATTTATTCCAGTTTGCAATAAATACTGGATTACGTAGTTCCGAATTATGCGCTTTACGTTGGGATGATATCGATTTCGTTCAAAGATTAGCTTATATCTCATCTGCTAGTGTTGTAGGTATTATTAAGGGAACAAAAACTAAATCAGGGACAAGAAAAGTAGAATTAAATGATCAGGCAATTTTAGCTTTACAAAATCAGAAACCATTCACTTTTCTCAAGACAAAAGAAATATTTGAAGATCCAAAAACAAAAAAACCTTGGGCTGGAGCGGACGCGATTAGAAAGAAGGCATGGATGCCAACTTTAAGGAAAGCTGGAATTAGATATCGTAACCCTTATCAAACAAGACATACTTTTGCTACCAGACATATTAGCCAAGGTGCAAATTTATTTTGGCTAGCTGCGCAAATGGGACATAAGGGACCTGAAATGTTATTCAGACACTATGGATCATATCTAAAAGAATATGATGGCAATGCTACAAAAAGCGTAAAAGCATCAGCAAAAAAATGACTATGATACACCTACAAACAGACTATATAATGCACGTCAAATTCACTTACAATATATTTTTTATATAAAAACTTTTAATATCAATAAGATATATGATTTTACCCTCGGGTTCAACTCCCGCCAGCTCCACCAAATAAATCAAGGGGTTGCGTGAAAACGTAGCCCTTTTGCATTATATAATGCCCACTTTGTTTCCACTACTTATACTCAAATGGACACTACCAATCAACTCAATAGCATATTAAGCGCAACGGTTCTATCCATTTTGCTCATAAACATTATTGTTTTTTTAACTTTGTCTTTGTCGGGATATAATAAAATTTCTCTAAGCTGAGTATCTATTAATACAGTAGTCAAACAATGCTTTTTCGTACACTCATATCACTGTATATTAAAAGAAAGGGAGTAGGTCAACCAAACCTATCTGATCTTTTTCAGTGTAAAAAACTGACCGCCGAACCTGAGGACCTTTAATACTAACTGTCCCAGACCCTGAATGATGAGACGTCTTGTAGTAGGCGTTGTTCACTGTGGTTTTGGAAAAGCACAGACTGACAGCCTGCACTTTTTTCTGTAGCATCAATGATTTTTACCACTAAGCTATCTCTCGAGAGAACCTGTGCCATTTCCATTGTAACCACCACTACCGGATTTCTCGGAATTTCCGTTTTCCCAGAAACCACTTGCACCAGCACCGCTACCATAAGGGTTGCTGTAATATACAGAAACAGCTCTGTCTAAAAGGGATGAGGCCCCCTTGTCGTTACCGCCATCACCGGAGCGAGATCCGCCATCGTCTGCTGAACTGTGACTACTTCCATCCTTATCTGCCCAACCACCAGATACGTCGTCATACTGGTTACTTAAAATTTCTTTCATAATACATTTCCTTATGTTGATTTACCTGTTCCAATTACATTTATTCGCCCAGTAGTGTATCAGGTGAAAATATAAAAACTTTTTTGTGATTTCGATCACGGAATATAGTTTTGGATTTCTTCTGATTAAGGAGGGTATTCTGTATCTTGACTACTTAAACCCTAAAAGGGATGGTAAATTTCACGAACAATACTTACTAAAAGGTTATTTTTTCTCGCTGGAGAAAAAAGAGTCGGGAGCTGGGTAACTTTTACTGCCTGGGGATCCGCTTCAGATAAAAAATGTCTTTAACGGCGATCTTAAAGATAATACAAACAGTAGTGCTTGTTCAGAGGGTTGTTGGATAATATTTTCTGGTATTAGGTGGGACGATGAATAACTATATAATTTTTATTAAAGACAAAGAATCAAAAGTAATTACAGCGGATCTTGTGACGCGTGAGCTTTCCAAGGAAATGAAAAGCAAGGGATTTACTAAATATCCTTACACAATAGAAGCAAATAATGAAAAAGATGCTATTCAAAAACTAAAAAAGCAAGGTAGCGCGCATCTGAATGCCCTATCTCAATACTCAGGTAACATCCTTTTCTACTGTGCCGTTTTAGTTTTCAGTTTAGTGGTAGCGTTCATTTTCTCTCGCTGAGCATGGTTTTAGGGCTATACTTTTAACAGCAACCTAACCATATACTGAACTGGTTTTGCCGGATTCTAATTTGATTTTATTGTCAATACAGAACAGTTGTGGCTGTCTTTCTAAGTCAGTCTGCTCAGGTGCTGACACCTCGATCGCAAAAATTTATTAATATTAACATGAATACTTTAAAATCAATAAGTTAATAAAATCCAGTCGTATAAACCGCTGTCCCGCACTGTTTATAGGATGTATTCCCTATACTTTTTTAGGTATTTTAATTGACGGGCAGTGCATTAAGCGAGATCACCCTGTCTACTGATGAAATAGTAGTTTCTCTGTGGGCGATTATCACGCGCGTTATGTTTAACTCTTTTATTGCCTGGTTTACATAATTCTGGCTTTCTGACTTTGCACTAGTCTTTAGCGCCACTGAGACTAAAAGTATCTACTTCAGCTAATATTAGACCAGATTCACATTAAAATAATTGCTTACTACTCATCATTAAAATAATAAATTGATTTTCGATTAATATTTTCAATTTATCAGTTTTAAAAATTTCGCCATAAATAGAAAAAAAACATAGTAGTTAAAACATCTCCCCCCTAATACCAAATTACCCATGCACCACCAAAAACCCCCATAACCCACCCCACTAAATCCAATACAGAAATATATACCAAAAATAACAATAACCACCAAAACAATTAACATAAATGTTAATTTTATGTTAAAATTATAAGTGTGATATATATCATAATTTTTACCTATCTATCGGAGGATTAATTATGAAATCAACCATCAAAATTCTTATTCTTACTATGCTTTTGTCCGCTAACTTTTTTGCTTTAGCCGGTGACAAAACACCTAGCAACAGCACTGTAACAGATAGTGATGCAATCATTTTTAAAGATGATGATGATAAAGATACCATTGTCTTTAAGGATGATGATAAAGCCGTAGAGGCAAGTTGTAATTCTGCCACTAAAGAATATGGCGGCGAAGGCTGTATTGATGTTCGGATAGCAGAGTAAATTGCTTTGCTATGTGCTAGCAAAAAACTCATTTAAGATTAAATAATATTAAGCAATCTTTTAACAGAGATAAGGCAAAACTTATCTCTGTTTTAAGCGTTAATTGCTGGTAACCTAATGAGCTATCGCTATTTAACTTGTTGAGTACTATGTTCTATTTTTCGCTTGTAAAACTAGCCACACACCAAAATAGTAATGAAAATGTTAAAAATATAATTATTATCAATATTCATTTTTACTCTTTTAGGAGGATAGACGATGAAATGGCGATTGAAAATTTTTACCATTAGTTTGTTAGTCGGTTTTAGCTCACTTTCTTCGGCAAATAATAACGATAGTAGATTCATTTATACTACCGAAAATCAAAATGACGACTTAGTAGAGATAATAAACTTACAAGAAAATAAACACGACAAAATTAAAGACATATGTATGAAGAAATTTAATAATTCACCACAATGTGATAACCCCAAATTTATTAACCGCTTTGCCTTATTTTTAAAAAACTTTCCTGACAAGAAAGAGAACAATTAAACCAATGCAAAGGGGGAAAAAGCAAATTGGGTCAGTATTTGGCTAACTTTATTAATAGCGGTCGATATAATTTAAACCCACAAACATAAACAACCCCAATTGGGGTTGTTTATCTGACTAAATAAAACAACCAATCTTTATCTAACCTAAAGCGCTTTCACGCAGTTGTCTTTTCAACTTATGATATTCATCAATCACATATTGTTCAGCAGCTCGTTGATCGGCGATAGGCTCCAGCCGAACAGCGCTGAATTTAAACTCCGGTGTTTTAGTTATCGGGCTTAAATTTTCTGCCACCAATTCATTGCAAGCCCCAATCCACCACTGATAAGTCATATATACTGCACCTTTATTAGGACGCTCACTGACTTGCGCGCGGGTGATCACTTTCCCTTTCCGTGACTGGATCCAAACCAAGGTTTGATCTTCAATACCCAGTTTTTTAGCATCCGCCGTATTGATTTGTACATAACCCGGTTCATCGGCTAAAGCGGCCAATGCCGCACAGTTACCGGTCATCGAGCGGCAGGAGTAGTGCCCCACTTCACGCACGGTGGATAGTACCAGCGGATACTCTTCGTTGATGCGATCTAAGGGTGGTGCCCAGTCACAAGTAAAGAACTGCCCCAAGCCATTGGGTGTGGAAAAGGTTTTTTCAAACAGATAATCCGTTCCCTGATCATCATCAGATTCACTACGGCATGGCCATTGAATATAGCCTAGTTCACCCATTTTTTCATAAGTAGCACCATAGAAATCAGGACACAAACGCCGCAATTCATCCCAAATTTGTTGCGTATTGTTATAGTGCATCGGATAACCCATGCGAGTAGCAATTTCGCAAATAATTTGCCAGTCAGTTTTTAGATCCCATTTTGGTTCTACCGCTTTGAAAAAACGCTGAAAACCCCGATCTGCCGCAGTATAAACGCCTTCATGCTCGCCCCAAGAAGTCGCAGGCAGGATCACATCGGCCGCAGCAGCAGTTTTGGTCATAAAGATATCCTGTACAATGACCAATTCTAAATCAGCAAATGCTTTACGTACCGCAGGTAACTCAGCATCGGTTTGTAATGGATCTTCACCCATAATATAAGCAGCACGAACTTCGCCATGTTCTACCCGATGAGGTAACTCACTAATGCGATAACCCACATTTGCCGGTAGACTCTCAACACCCCAAGCTTCGGCAAATTTGTTACGATGTTCTGCTACATTAATATACTGATAACCGGGATAGGTGTCCGGCAATGCCCCCATATCACAGGCACCTTGCACATTGTTTTGCCCACGTACTGGATTGACACCGACACTGGGTTTGCCCAGATTACCCGTTAGCAGTGCCAGGCTGGTCAGTGAACGCACGGTTTCCACTCCTTGATAGAACTGGGTTACCCCCATGCCCCAGAGGATGGTGGCTCGTTCCGCTTGCGCATAAAGTCGCGCGGCCTGGCGAATATCCTGCGCGCTAACCCCCGTGATCGCTTCTACTGAATCTGGCGTATAACCGGCAACAATCTTACAATATTCGGCAAAACCTTCCGTTCGCGCAGCGACAAAGGCATGATCATAAAGATCTTCTTCAATGATGACATGTCCTATTGCATTCAATAACGCGATGTTAGAGCCGTTTTTTAAAGCTAAATGCATATCAGCGATACGGGCAGTTTCGATTTTGCGCGGATCGCAAACAATAATTTTGGCACCTTTTTGCTTGGCTTTGATCACCCGATTAGCCACAATAGGGTGAGAATCAGCTGGGTTATAACCAAAAACAAAAACTAAATCAGTATCTTCGATACCGACAATCGAATTACTCATTGCGCCATTTCCGACCGACTGGTGCAGACCTGCAACCGATGGGCCATGTCAGACGCGCGCGCAGCAATCAACATTATTGGTTCCGATAACCGCCCGGGCAAATTTTTGCATAATGTAATTGGTTTCATTGCCAGTGCCACGGGAGGAACCCGTTGTCATAATGGCATCCGGCCCATATTGGGCTTTAATTGCACCCAACTTGTTAGCCACATAGTTCAGTGCTTCATCCCATGAAACAGCCTCCAGCTTAGCGCCTCGTTGACGGCGGATCATCGGTGATTTCAAGCGCGGGGTAAGGATTTGGGTATCATTGATAAAATCCCAACCGTAATAACCTTTTAGGCATAAAGTACCTTGATTGGTTTTCCCCTGCGCCGCCTCCGCTTTGACAATTTTGCCTTTATCAACCATCAGGTTGATTTTGCAACCTGATGCACAGTAGGGGCAAACCGTGACGACTTTTTTCATCCGCATTACTCCTGTTAACTTCATAATTGGAAAAGGATTAAGCATTAAGATGCATGAAGCGTGCCACTCATACCAAAATGATTAACTAGCTGGAAAATAAAGAAAAAATATTAATTCTGACTGATAGTGTCATTCGTTCGACATAAATGACATGACAAACAAGTCACTAACAAACTACCGTTATGACAGCGTGAATAAAACTGCTGTTGTCACCGCAATGGATGGGTAATCTTTTGACGTTTAGCACCGGCGATTAAGAAAATTTTGCTGCGGCAATCAACGCTTGACCAAAAGCAATGGCGCCATCACCAGCAGGTAAATTCATTGGTAACAATAGTTGAAAATCAGTTAACCAAAACTGTAGCCGTTGACGCAGTAAGCGATTATGCAATACACCGCCACTACAAACAATGGTGGTGATTTTTCGCAACAGCGCATGATAGGTGGCCAGTTCAGCCAATCCTCTAGCTAACGCGTCGTGAAAGGCCCAGGCGCGCCAAGCATCGGGTGCCTGCCAATCGAGCCATTGTTGCCAAAATGTCATCATATCTAATTGGTTATCTTTAACCGGTAGCGTTACTGGGTGGTTGATATGATTGACGGTTAGCGCCAAAGCCTCTAATCTGCTAGCGGCTTCGCCTTGATAACTTTGTTGCGCCGGCGCATAGCCAAGCGCTGTCGCAATCGCGTCAAATAAGCGTCCGGCAGAAGAAGCAAGTGGTGCGTTAATGCCTCGTTCTATCGCTCGTGCTAATGGCTGCCAGGGTTTATCTGCCAATATTTTGGCTTCCGAACGCATTTGCCAGTCTGGTACAAATGCTAGCCACTGGGCCAATAAATTCCGCCAGGGCTAGCGTGCAGCCAAATCACCCCCTGGCAACGCTACTGCAGGCAATCCCGCCAATTTTTCACATTCATTATAATTGACACGCAAACATTCCCCACCCCATAGCTGATCATCATCTCCCCAACCAATACCATCGAGGATCAATGCAATAACATCGCCTGCATGCCTTGGCCAAAGATGCTCAGCCAAACAGGCGACAGCATGGGCATGATGATGCTGCACTGTGACTATCGGCAAAGACATTTGCTGCGCCAGTTGTCGTGTACGATAGGCCGGATGTTTATCAGTCACGATTTTTTGTGGCGTGAACTGCCAAATCTGCTGCATCCTGGTCACGACCTGCCACCACTGAGCTTCAATATTTTGCTCATTGAGATCGCCCAGATGCTGACTGAGAATCGCCTGTTGATCCCTGATCAGACAGAAAGTATTTTTTAGATCGGCACCTAAGCATAACAACGGGGGTACTTTGCTAAAACCGGGCGGTAAAGGCAAGCTGTCGGGCACAAAACCTCTGGCTCGACGTAGCATTTCACCCGAGACGCGCATAACGGAATCATCCATCCGCTGTAAAATATCCCGATTGTGTAATAGCCAGCCGTCCGCAATATCAACTAGGTCAGTCAATGCTTGTTCATTATTCAATGCCGGCGGACAACCACTGAGATTGCCTGAAGTCATCACTAAGGGACGCGCGACAGTCTGTATTAATAGATGTTGTAACGGATTTGCCGCCAGCATGACACCGACCTCGTTAAGCTGTGGTGCGATCTCATCAACTAACGATAGCCATTGTTTATCCACTAATACAATTGGCGCCGCAGGTAACTGCAAAAGTGACTGAGCCTGTTTAGGCAGAAGGCTGGCCATTGCATCAGTGATCATCACAGCTAAGGGTTTTGACGGTCGCTGTTTACGCTGACGCAAACGCTTTACTGCTATTGGATTATTAGCATCACAAGCCAGATGGAAACCACCTATCCCTTTAATCGCTATAATTTTACCCTTTTGCAATGCGTTAATGGCGGCCTGAATTGCCGCCTCTTTTTCTTGTCGCTCATTTTCTGCCAGCCAGAGCACCTGCGGCCCACAATCAGCACAAGCAATAGGTTGGGCATGGAAACGCCTGTCAGCAGGATCACGATATTCTGCTGCACAAGGCGCACATAGCGGAAAAGCCGCCATAACGGTAAACGGACGATCATAGGGTATCGCGCGAATAATGGTAAAACGCGGCCCACAGTGAGTACAATTAATGAATGGGTAGCGATAGCGACGTTGGTTTGGATCATTCATTTCTCGCAAACATGCCTGGCAAGTAGCTGCATCAGGAGCAACTTGGGTTGCCATCGTTGCTGGCACGCTATGCTGAATAGTGAAATCCTGCGGCAATTGACGCCAGTGCCAGGGAAATTGCTGCACTTGATCAATACGAGCCAGTGGCGGGCAATCGATTGGCAATTGAGCAAGTAACCTGCTGGCATCGCCAACAATACGCACAACTACACCGGCACCGTCGTTATAAACATCCCCTTTAAGGGCTAGTCGTTGCGCCAATTGCCAAATCCAGGGCCGAAATCCGACCCCTTGAACTTTGCCATAGATCCGCAATAAGGTACCATTTTCACTTATCATGTTGGTTAATGCCGCGCTGACTAGTTAGAAAATTTGATTAGCTATACCATTTAACGCTGCCCGCCGGCGCTTCTCAAAATTGAGTTGTTCCAGTTTGTTACGATCAACACACATAATTGCGTTGGTAGGACAAGCCTGAATACAAGCCGGCCCTTCCGCGCGATGATGGCAAAGATCACATTTATTTGCCTCAGCCTTCTCGACGACAAGATTCAACCCAGCCCCACTATTGCGTACGACTGGCCGTGAAACCACTTCCATCGCACCATAAGGACAAGCAACAACACAAGTTTTACAGCCAATACAACGCGCTTGATGAACGTGGACAAAATCGCTTTCACGAGTAATCGCACCATTAGGACAAACGTTGGCACAGGGCGCATCTTCACATTGGCGGCAGGTCGTGGCGGTTGAGACACTAACCCCTTTAATAACATGGATACGTGGCAAGAAAGTCTTCGGTGTGAGTGAAGCACAGTCCTGGGTTTCCTGATGAGATACCACACAAGCCACTTCGCAGGTACGACAACCAATACATTTATTGGCATTAGTAATAATGAAACAATTCATTCACTTCTCCAGCAATGACAGTCAATAGCGAAATATATTCATAAACTGTGCCAATTTTAAGTTAACAAAAAATTGGCACGTGCCTGTCATTATCACGATTGACAATGACAAATATTGGCGCAATACAGTTAGATCGTATGAGTAGAATAAAATGCGGGCCTGAAACCAGAAAATTGCGTTAGCCAAGCCCATTTTTGCTACTCAATGCGATGCAATATTTATAGTGGCCGGAACTGCCTTAGCTGCTGATTATCAGCCAGACTGGCATAAACTGTTTCAACGGCTATTTTTACCGCTGCCGTCATCGGGTAATAGAAGCCGACAATATCTGGCTGAATACCTAAGAAAATCACCTCGTTAGTATCCTCTTTTAGCTGCTCAATAAGATAATTAAGTGGCATATTATGGGTCGACATAATAAACATATCAGCGATATCTTGTGGATCGATCAGCCGAATTTCACCCGCCGCCAGTCCCATATCAGTCGCATCAACAATCAACAAACGATTTGGCTGTAATTCGCGAATAACCCCGATATCATTTTCTGGCGCACTACCGCCATCAATGACTATCCATGCCCCTTGGGGTGTATTACGACACATCTCTGCCAGCAATGGCCCTGCGCCGTCATCACCCATCATACTATTGCCGACACAGAGTAAGACATCAGCCACGCTCCCTCCTTACCATCAAATAGATAGCACTCTCTTGGTGAATATTAGCTAGCATGTTCCGCATCTGCTGGCTCCAACTTTGCTGTTGGTTAGTCTGTTTGCTTAGCGCCGCGCTAAAAGCCTTTGCCAGCATTGCCACATGGCTATTATCAATAACAATTTCGCCATAACGAGCAACACCCGCCATTTTTCGCTGCGCTTCACTTCCTGCTTCGAGAGTAGCAATCCAGAGCTGATATTCTGGCCAGGGACAGCTAAGTACAGCTTGTAAACAATCTATCACGCCTAAATGGTGACCAATGGCAAGTCCATAATAGATAACTTGCTGTGCCTACGGTGGCGTGCCCTCATTTTCATCAATAAATTTACGGCTTAGCTGACTGAACACCACCTTATCACTCATTTAATCCGCTCCTGCTCAACAATTTGGCTAAGATTGGCAACAATTTCATTTAAGCGCGGATCATTTTCGTCAGCCAACCATTGCGCCACGCAATCTTCACCCTGCATGAGATAATTGATAAAATTGTCAGCAATCTGACGACCATAGCGATAGCCAGCTAAACGTCGGGCAGCACGATCGATACGGACTCGCAACGGTTGTAACATATCTGAATGGAGAATTTCTGCCGGTTGATTATCCTCTTCAAAGGGTTCACGCAGATGAATTTTTTGCTCCAGCAAGCCTAAAGCCATGGCAAAACCATATAAGGTCGCAGCCGGTGTCGGTGGACAGCCAGGAATATAAACATCGACAGGCACGATCTTATCCGTGCCGCCCCAAACACAATACAGATCGTGAAAAATGCCACCTGAATTACCACATGCGCCATAGGATATGGCAATTTTGGGATCAGGAGCTGAATGCCAGGCGCGTAATGCTGGCGTCCGCATTGCGCGCGTAACCGCCCCAGTAAACAGCAATATATCAGCGTGACGTGGGGAAGGAACGACTTTAATGCCAAAACGCTCGGCATCAAACATGGGAGAAAGGGTGGCAAAAATTTCAATTTCACAGCCATTACAACCGCCACAGTCAACCCGATAAACATAAGCAGAGCGTTTAATTTTCTTCAACAATAATGCTTTCATACTTGCGATAGACTCTTCTATTGCTACCGGTACCGGCATACCTTGCTGATCACGCGATGCCAAAAACTGGCTCATCAAATAGTCTCCTTCATTTCACGGCTTAAATCGATTTTATCTGCCGGAGTCAATCCCTGTAAGCGTTTGCAATTAGGGCAAGTTTCAAAGCTTTCTCGATGGTGTTCAGCGCGTTGATCGCCATTATGTTTCAGTATCTCGATAACATAGTTGATCGCTTTTTTAACTGCCAAAGGACGCTGACATACCCGGCAATAACAGATAGCAAATCGTGCCTGCTGGCAAAGATCTTCTTTCCGCCATACTGCTAGTTCATATTCCTGTGACAAACGAATGGCCGCCGTTGGACAAACCTCTTCACAACGACCACAGAAAATGCAACGACCAAGGTTCAATTGCCAGAACAGTTGGCCTTTTGGCAAATCAATTTCGGCGGTCAGTGCATTAGATGGACAAGCGTTGACGCATGCCCCACAACCGATACATTGTTGCGGATTATGTTGCGGTTTACCGCGAAAGTTTTTATCCACTTTAATTGGCGTCAGTGGATAATCTTCGGTAACTATCCCAGTTTTTAAAGCTTTCTTAATAAAATTAAACATGATAACTCCAGTTGGCTTTTACTGACTGTACGCAACTGACGAAAGAGATTGCGCTAGTTAGCCATAAACGGCTTGCCATAACCCTAATACGTTCAGGGGTAAACCGCCGCCGCAAAAGCAAAAGTTATTTCAGCGGTGAATTCTTACGTTCAATGCTGTAACGTTCTAGTTCTTTATAAGGCACCACTTGACTCTTTTTCTTACGCACGTCGACAACAGTCATACGATCAGTACAGGAATAACACGGATCAAGACTGCCAATTATCAGTGGGGCATCAGACACAGTATTGCCACGTAGCATATAGCGCAGTGTCGGCCAATTGGCATAAGTTGCCGCCCGACAGCGCCAACGCCATAGTTTTTGATTGTCGCCGGTCATACTCCAGTGAATATCATCGCCGCGGGGTGCTTCAGTAAAACCTAAAGCAAAACGGTGCGGAATATAGGTAAATCCTTCTACCATTAATGCACCACCAGGTAGATTATCTAAACCAAAATCGATCATATTGAGTGAGGTAAAGACTTCGTTGATACGAACTTTAAGGCGAGCAAGTACATCGCATTCCTGTTCACTATGCACCTCTAGCGGTAGTAAACCATAACCGATAAAAGGATGATCCCTGCGCGTATAACGCGCATGGCCACTGGCGCGTACCATAGGGCCAACATTACTAAAATCGCGCGCGACTTGCGGATCTAAACGTCCGATGCCGACGGTACGTTGCTCAATATTGGGGGTCGTTAATAATATCTCTACTAGTTCTTGCACTTCACGCCGCATCTGCTGGGCCAATTGGCGGTTTTTTTTCATGTCATCTTTCAGCAGATCACGGCGAATACCGCCAATTAGATTAAGTCCATAGGTTTTACGTGCCCCGGTCAGGATTTCAGCCATCTTCATCGAAGATTCACGTACCCGAAAAAATTGCATAAAACCTGAATCAAAGCCAACAAAATGGCAGGCTAAGCCTAAGTTAAGCAAATGGGAATGCAACCGCTCGATCTCCAGCAATATGGCGCGGATCATCTGAGCTCGCTCTGGAACCACAATTCCCATTGCATTTTCAATAGAGGTGGCATAAGCCGTACTGTGAGCAAAACCACAAATACCACAGACCCGATCAGACAAAAATGTCACTTCGTTATAACCCATCCGTGTTTCCGCCAGTTTTTCCATCCCACGGTGGACATAAAACAGACGATAATCAGCGTCAATAATATTTTCGCCGTCAACAAATAAACGAAAATGCCCAGGTTCATCAGAAGTGACGTGTAATGGGCCAATGGGCAGCACATTATTTTTCTTATTACCCAACTCATTAATGAATTGGTAAGTTTCACTGTCAGTGGTCGGTGCAGGACGCTGACGATAATCCATACTATCCTCACGCAATGGATAGAGATCATCCGGCCAGTCATCAGGTAATACCAGACGACGCTCATCGGGCAAACCAACGGGGATCAAACCGTACATATCGCGGACTTCACGTTCACCCCATACTGCTGCCGGAACGCGTGGTGTCACCGATGGAAACTCGGGTTTATCGGCATCCACCTCAACCCGAACAGTGAGCCAACATTTGCTTCCCTGCTCCATAGAAAGTACATAATAAACCGCGTAGTGACCGCATAATTTGCGTTCATCATTACCGAATAATACCGATAACCAGCCGCCTTGCTGGTAGTAAAGATAGGCTATCACATCAGGTAATGCGTTGATTTTTATCGTAATGGTTAATTGATCTTTAGTCTGCCAACCTTCCTCCAACACAACGCCGGGAAATGCCTGGCACAAAGCCGTAAGATAATGTTGACCTAATTTTTCTTCAGACATGGTAATTCTCTAAAATCCTATCGCTAACAAAGAGACGAAAGCTAAAAAGGCAAAGCCAAAACCGAACCAGGTAACTTGTGATGTGGCTAAAAAACGTAACCGCGCCATGCTATTTTCCAACAACGCAATCACCAATATTCCGGCCAACAGTTTTATCAACGCCACCACCAGTGCCAGTAGCAAACCTGCTATCGACATATGCTCAATTTGTCCCCACGGTATAAATACGCCAACAAACAGCTGCAATATCACTAGCTGTTTCAGGCTAATGCCCCATTTTAACAACGCGAAACTGGCACCACTGTACTCAGAAAGCGGCCCTTCCTGTAGCTCTTGCTCAGCCTCGGCAAGATCAAACGGTAACTTAGCCATTTCAATAAACGTGGCAAAAGCACAGGCGCAAAATGCCAGCACTAAAGGTATGCTTTGTTCTACTGGCCAATGGTAAATCGCCGCGGTGATTAAACTGATGTGGGTTGAACCTGCCAGTTGGGCAACCACCCACAAGCTCAATAGTAAAATTGGCTCAACTAATACCCCAAACATCGCTTCACGGCTGGCACCAATCCCCGTGAATGGACTACCGGTATCCAGACCGGCCACCGCAAAAAAGAAACGGCCGATAGCAAACAGGTAAATTAATGTGATCAGATCACCCACCGCAGGTAATGGTGATGCTATTGTCACCACGGGCAGTGCGGTCGCGATGGTAAGCATTACTCCGATCATTAAAAATGGCATAAGTCGAAATAGCCAACCTGATGCTGTCGGTGCGATACTTTGGCGACCAAGTAACTTAATGAGATCCCGATACTCCTGTAACACTCCGGGCCCTTTGCGGTTATGTAGACGAGCACGCGCCATTCGACTGACACCGGATAGTAGTGGCGCTAACGCAAATAGCACTAAAGCCTGCACAAGGGCAAAAAACAGCGAATTCATATTAGGCTCCCTAAGAAATCACAACCACCAGCAGTACCGCTAGTTCGATAAAAGCCACACGACGAAACAACACAGGCAGGCTAGCTGTTTGCCAACCGGGTAACAACGACGCTGGGTTGAGTATCCGTCCTAATTTAAATACCAAAGCAAACATCACTTTTACCGGTTGGGCAAAACCGGATGCAGTGATACTCATCGCCTGTTCATATTGATAACCACAAACCCACGCCGAACCACGAGAGTGAAATGGCAAACGTCCATCTTTGCAAATAATTAATAGAACAACCGGCAATAGCGTTGCCGCAATCAACAATAGCGTGATCATCGGCTGCGACACCATTGTTTGATTAGTCACTAACGGTAGGGGAACGGCGTAGCTGAGCAATGGCATAATCCAAGGCGCAGCTACCCCACCGACAACGCAACAAAATGCTAATGCAACGAGCGAAATATTCATTAACCAGGGGGCAGGATAGGCTTTTTCAGCTGCTTGCGTGCGAGGCGCACCACAAAACATAACGCCATACACTTTTGCCATACACATCACCGCTAAGGCGCCGGTAATGGCAAGCCCCGTCGCTAATAACGGCCCTAGCAAACGGCTGATAAACGCTGGCTGTTCACCCAGGCGGAAAAAGGATTGATAAATAATCCACTCGCCGGCAAAACCGTTGAGAGGAGGGAGCGCTGCCATTGACATTAAACCAACCAGCATCGCCAACGCGAGAAGCGGCATACGTTTACCAATGCCACCCAATTTTTCAATATCCAGATAACCAGTACGGAACCATACTGCTCCCGCACCAAGCAGTAACGTAGTTTTAAATAGGCTATGGCTAAATAGATGATATAATCCCCCGACCATGCCAAGTGCTATCAAAAGGGGGTCATGCAGGGAGACACCAACAAGTCCGGCTCCAAGCCCTAACAGTATGATGCCGATATTCTCAAGGCTGTGATAAGCCAGTAATCGGTTAATATTGTGCTCCATTAATGCATAAAGTCCACCAACAAATGCCGTGACCATACCCAGCAATAACACCACAATTGCCCACCATAATGGTAATGTCGCATTGAGTAATGAAAGTAGCAAAATGCCATACACACCCACTTTCAATACCACAGTAGAAAATAGCGCTGCCGCTGGCGCAGTAGCATTGTCACCGATCATGCAAAACTGATCCACTAACGATCATCTAAAACTGATCCACTTGGTATTATTCGCACATTTTTGTACGGATAATTTATGTTAACCAAGGAGATATTTGTGGATATTCATGTTCGCTTTGCACAAGGACAAAGCCTTCGAAAAATTG
>NZ_AUCC01000066.1 GCF_000429565.1 Arsenophonus nasoniae DSM 15247 | reverse complement strand
TTTTTTATCATTCGCGAAAAGTTGCGAGTGATAAATTCTTCTGAGCATTCAAGCGATTCTACTTTTTGTACAACATGATGATGTTGTTTGCCAAAGTAATGAGCTACATCGTCAGTTGTAGTGATCGCTTTACCATTATGAATAGTAACTTTAGGGGTGATAGTGGATAATTGAAGTGTCATAAGACCTCCATTGATAATCTGAATTTACCACCACCTAGAGGTTTCGAATCTCGTTGGGTGGTGAACTGAACAGGGTTCGAAACTACCGCGATTATCAGACGGCCAGCTTTTCAGCTGCCCCATCCAGCCCACCATTGAAATGTAGCTAGATTACGACATTAAAAAACACGCTCGCGGCGTGTACATGTCGCGATAATCACAGCGGGGTTTCGAATCCCGACATCTGATTTTGCAGATGCAAGTAAACTATAGCGCATGATTTCTTCTTTCGTCAATGGGTATTTTATATTCGTAGTTAAACGCATGATTAAGGTTATTTGGGAGTTAAAAAAGAGGGTAAATTTAAACTGAGATTTCACTCAAAATTAGGTGAAATTGTAACTCACTAAAAGCAGTAAGTAATTGATTTATAGTGGGTGAAATCGCTTGTTTTTGCGTGTAAATACGTATATTAAATGAGCTGTATTTTTATAAGTAATTGATATACAAGCATTTTATTTTTATTTACCATCTTCTATCTCCAAAGAGAGTAAAAAACCCCGTTGTGCTAATGTTGTAGTTAAATTTTGCTTTACCCGAGCTAATACGCGATATTGAACAGAGTTAGCCGGTTTCAACTGTAAATGTACCGCCCCCTGTTTTTGCCAGCGCGCAATGATCACCATGCCCATCATCGGGCCATTTAATAATCGATAAGTTAAACGATTACCCTCACGTAATAGATATACATTATTTAATGTTGCTGAGCTATTGCGATAAGCCAGTGTCTCTGATACCGAAGACCAATCTGACACTGACGTAGTGTTATCAGGCTGTTGAGCTAGCAAAAAACGTTCAAAACGCTGTATTAATTCGGGATCAGCCTCCCGGCGGCGTTGAATATTAGGCACCCTACTCGCGGTGATAACATTACGCTCAATCATATTAGTCATTCATCACCTCTTTCAGTTTTTCTTGGTTTTTAATCATCAGCAGACGTTGTTTAGCCAGTTGCGCCTTTTGGCACTCTAATTCAACGATCGTCTCACGTAGTTGAGCGATACGCTCTTTTAGGGCTCGCTCTGCCAGATAAACTTCCCGCATAGATTGCTTAAACAATGCCAGTTGGTCACGGGAAATGGTTTCATTTGGCAATGAAGGCGTGGCTAAATCGTGCCACAGTTTCATCCGTTGCTGTTCCAACTCGGCAAGGGTTGCTTGTAGCGCTTGCTGCTCACGCTCAATTTGTTGCCATTGAGATTGCAAACTTATTTCTCGCTGCTGTCGTATTTGCAATAATCTTTTAATAACAACGCGCTCAATGGCAGAGAATTGATTTTTCATAGACCTTAAACCAATTGGTTAAGATTTTCTATCGTCTGGTAAAATGAAACCCATTCATCGCTATCCTGACGAAGAAATTGATTAATTGGGTGATTCTTTTCAATTGCTTCATCAGTATCTTTATCTTGCCCTGATTGATATTCACCAACACGAATTAATAGCTGAACATCTTGAAAAAGTGCTCGCAATTGGCGTAAGCGACGTGCATGTAAGCTATGGGTTTTACTAACAATGTTATCCATAACTCGACTCACACTGGCGTTCACATCGATGGCGGGAAAATGTCCTGCGGCAGCTAATTGGCGTGATAAAACTATGTGCCCATCTAAGATAGAACGAACCTCATCAGCGACAGGCTCATTCATATTATCACCTTCTACTAACACGGTATAAATAGCACTAATACTACCCACCTTAGCTGGGCCTGCCCGCTCTAATAAAGCAGCCATATGAACAAACACACTAGGCGGAAAGCCATTGGCAACCGGAGGTTCCCCTGCGGCTAAACCAATTTCCCGTGCTGCGCGCGCAAAACGAGTCAACGAATCCACCAGCAACAATACCTGTTTGCCTTGATCACGAAAATATTCAGCAATGGTGGTTGCCGTCAAAGAAGCTTTCATTCGCTCTAACGGCGGGCGATCCGAGGTGGCGACGACTAATATGGTTTTTTTTCGTGCGGTAGCAGGTAAATGATTATCGAGAAATTCACGCACTTCACGTCCACGTTCACCAACCAAAGCCAATACTACCACATCGGCTTCACAGCCCCGAGCTAACATACCGAGTAGCGTACTTTTGCCACCACCGGCGGCGGCAAAAATACCGATCCTTTGACCAACACCCAGCGTCAAAATACCATCTATCGCTTTGATACCCGTTGGCAAAACTTCGCTAATTAACTGACGTGTTAATGGATCTGGCGCCGCGTTATGATTACTACGCCATTCACCCGCGATCGGCATTTTTTCTAACGGCCGCCCTAAACCATCCACAATGCCACCTAATAAATGCTCGCCTACCCGCACGCGATGACCATGGCCCAAACGTTCTACACATGCGCCGGAGACTAATCCAATGGTAGAGTCAAACGGTGACAACCAAGCTTCTTGTGCTTTGATGGTAACAACCTCGGCCGCTAATCGATTATCAATCAGGCATAATTCACCTTGCTTAGCGCCTGGCAGTGTCACTTTAACTAAATTAGTCGAGACTTCCTGTACTTTACCAAGACATCGATAAGGAAGAATATCCGTCAACGGTTGAAATAGAGGAGTGGTCATCGCTTGAATGATTTTTGCTTTATCCAGTGAGTGCATCCAGTTTCTCCCCCATAATATCAACCTGAGCCAAGACTTTAATATTGGCATCTTCACCAATTTCTTGGAATGAAAGTACGGCGGTTGTTGCCAATGCAGGCTCGATAATTTTGCGTAAATAACGACGTACATCCAATGAAGTTAATACCACACAAGCGACCTGAGTGGGTAATTTTTGTTTTATGGCCGCAATAATCTGCTGCTCTTGGGCCGGCTCAAGGGCACAATAAGATCCTATCGCTGATTGACGGATAGATTCGCGAATACTATTTTCAATCCCATCACCCACTAACAACATAGGGATCCAGCCCTCTTCGCTAGTAAAGCGCCGGCGAATATGACGGCGAAGTGAAACGCGAACATACTCGGTCAACATTACGGTATCTTTTTCTTTTGAACCCCATTCAACCAGTGTTTCAAAAATGGTTCTTAAATCACGAATAGAAATTTGTTCTTCAACTAAACGTTGCAAAATATCAGTCACTTTACTAATTGGCAGTAAGCGCTGCAATTCTTTCACTAATTCGGCATAACGCATCTCCATCGCATCCATGAGATAACGCGTTTCCTGTACGCCTAAAAACTCTTTACCAAAGTGATAAATTACCTTTTCCACCAAATAGGTAACAATCTCTTCCCCCTTATAACCGGTGTTTGGTGACAATGAGGGAAGATCGCCTGCCAACCAATAAATGGTTTGATGATTAAAAATCAGTTGCTCTTGACGTACTTGAGGTAAATCTATTGGTTGCGTTAATAAAATTGCCGCTGGATCTATCTCTGTCTTAAAGACAGGTTCTTGATATAACAGTATTTGTAATGTGTTTGTCTCTTTTGTATCGACCTGTAACTGTATTTCAGGTAAAGGCAAGCCTAATTTTTCAAATAATTGCCAACGTAAATTTTGCAATTTGTCAGCTATCGTCTCAGTCATTATTTGTTGGCCAACAATAACTAACAGCGGTATTGTGCCTGGCGTCATCTCGCGCGATGCCTGCTCTGTTCCATTCTCTACAGAGGGATAAATCTGACCTGTGCCTTTTTTTACTTTTGCATTGCGCTTCATCCAATAAGAACAACC
Source organism: Arsenophonus nasoniae DSM 15247 (assembly GCF_000429565.1). Lineage (GTDB taxonomy): Bacteria > Pseudomonadota > Gammaproteobacteria > Enterobacterales > Enterobacteriaceae > Arsenophonus > Arsenophonus nasoniae. The sequence goes on along the minus strand of NZ_AUCC01000066.1, from coordinate 12,987 downwards.
AAATAGCATTAAGGCTAATGAACCGAATACAAACCAAGGAAAACCAGGGATGATAGCGAAAACCAACAAAATACTAGCGGTCAATTGCAATGACATAGGTTGACTAAGTATCTGTTGTACTAAATCACCAGCCAGATTATTTTTTTTCTCGCCGGGTACCCGAGTAACAATTAATCCTGCGGTTATGGAAATAAGTAATGACGGGATCTGCGCAATTAAACCATCACCGACCGACAAAATGGCATAAGTATTCAGTGCTTCTGTCGCCGACATATTATGTTGGATTACCCCAATGGCAATCCCACCACAAATATTGGCTAAAATAACAATTACGCTAGCAATGGCATCACCTTTGACAAATTTCATCGCACCATCCATGGCACCATAAAGTTGGCTTTCCTTTTGTACCAATGCTCTTTGTCGTTTGGCTTCAGTTGCATCAATAATGCCTGCCCGCATATCACCATCAATACTCATCTGTCTGCCAGGCATGCCATCGAGAGAAAATCGGGCACTCACTTCGGCTACGCGTTCAGAGCCTTTAGTAATAACAATGAACTGTACAATAGTGATAATGGCAAAAATAATGATGCCAACGCCAAGATTACCGCCAACGACAAAATTACCAAAGGTGTACACGATCTCACCGGCATCATGTTGTAATAAGATTAGGCGGCTAGTACTGATAGTTAATGCTAAACGATACAGTGTGGTAATCAACAACATGGATGGAAAGGCAGAGAAGTCAAGCGGATCACGTATATAGATAGCCATCATAAATAAAATGATCGATAAGCCTAAGTTGATCGCGATTAATACGTCAATTAAAGTCGTTGGCAGCGGTAAAATCATCATGAATACTGACAACATTAACATGGCGCTAAGGATAATATCTTGACGTCCTGCAATTTGAGATAACCAACGAGTTATTGACATTATCAGGCAGCTCCTTTAGGTAACTGAGAAAGAAATTGACGCTGTCTTTGACACAAACGAAATAAAAAAAGACCATCACTCTCTTTTGGGCACCATGCACTCACATAAGCTCGGTGGCGAATAATAAATACTCGCTGCGGGATCCCCCAAAATCCCTCCGGTTGATTAATTTTTAATGCTTGTAGGAGATCAAAATCCCCCTCTTTTAACAACCAGCTGGTCATAAGAATACGCTCTTCAATAATTTCAATACGCAGACCAAAAGGTGGCCAGTGGCACTCAATTGCCGTTGAAATTTCGACTATCCGGTGATTGAACAAAGAAAAAAAATGTTCAAGATTACGAGCCAGTTGCAATTTCATCATCTTCCCTCTTTACTATTTACTATTTACTATTTACTATTTACTATTTACTATTTACTATTTACTATTTACTATTTACTATTTATTAAGCATGCTAGAGGAAGCTCTGGCTTCGTATCCGGTAAATACCTGAAATGACCTCACGGCAGGCAAAATGAATTTTGCGCCAACCCGGTTAAAATTAACGAAAAAATATTTATGGGCGCAATACAACGATTAATCCGCCAAAATTAGCTTAATTAAATCAATAAATTATGCTAATCTATAACGATTTCAGGCTGCAAGTTCATTTTTAGATAGCATTGACAAAATCAGGCGACAGCATGTTCAGTTTGGACAAGTGCCTTATCAATATCACCTAAACAGGCTGTTAACTCCTGACCATCGTTCTCTCGCCAATCGTTTAATTGTTGTGCCACCTTATTCACTAATTCAGCGCGCTCTTTTTGCTGTTTGATGTCTATTTTCTGCTGTTCTGTACGTCCCCAATTTTCTAGTTGTTGCATAAAAGATTGTGTCTGATCCTGCTTTGCCACCTGCTTAAGGGAAATATGTTTTTTAATATCGGCTACCTGAATATCTAAATGTTCAGCAACGGTTTTCCACTCATATTGTTTGTTAATAAATTGCTGTAACGCGTCTTGGATACGCTGTTCGGTCATTTTATCTTGCGCATATTCATATGCCTGACGAAAACCCAGGAAATCGCTATTTTTTAGTAAACTTAATCCACTATAGCCAAAGTAACCACCTACGGTCGCGGCTAACAATGCACCGATGCCTAATACGGCTAACCCTACTCCGCCTGTTCCTACAGTGAATATCAATGCAGCCGCCGCCACGGTGGCTGAAATAGCTGCTGTACCGGCAATTGCCGCGACACTAAATAATTTTGCTTTAACATCCATTTTCTGCCAAACATTAGTAGTATCTTGCCACCAACGGCGCAGAGTTCCGACTTTATTGGTTTCAAAACAATCGCGACCTAAGGTACCAATATCTTGCAGTAACTGGCGTTTTATCACATAACCGACTACCGAAGCCGCCCGTTGCTGAAAACTACCCTGTTCACGAATACCGAGCATCAGGGCGTTAACCATCACTTCGGTATTACGATGGTCGGATACCGTTGAGGCTATTTTCTGTTCCAGCCAAGTTTGGACAAAACCGCATATCATGCCGGTTGACCAACCAGCACCTAAAAGTGCTGCCACTGAGCTTATTAAACCACTATGAACGCCGCCTTTTATACCGGCGGCAAGATAAGGTAGTAAATGGGTAAAATGCAATAGTGCGATCATTTCCGGTGACATTGAGTATGATGGCTGTAAGGGAAGTAGCTCTCTGGTCCCCAGCAAAATATCTTTAACTTGATTTTCTACTGTCGCAGTTTGCCAAATCGAACTAACCGCAGTAGCAAGTTCAGCACCAAACCAACCACTATTGCCAGTAATAATTTGATAAGCATGGGTAATATTCTTGGCTAGCGCTTGTGACTCCATCGGATGTGCCATTACCCAATGATGCAAATCCCTAAAAGCCGCCAAAATTTCCTGTTTCTTGTCAGTATCCAGTTTCTTGTCAGTATCCAGCGATTTGATAAATAGGGATGGGCTAATTATTTGATATAGCGCTTGATAAGCTTCCCTTAAAGTTTGCATACCATTTTTAGCTAGTTGGTGCTGTAAAATTAAGGTTTTCAAATCAGGTCTAAATTCACCTAACCATCCTCCCCATTCACCAGTAATATTTTGCACCACCCAATGTTGCCATGCCTGCACATTATAGTAATCGCCCTGCTCTGGATAGCCCTCCATCTTATTTGCCTGTCGATCAAAACGAACTAGTAACAGCAAAGCAGCTTGATACTCATCATCTAGCTGGACCATATCTTGTTCAATTTTTTGTAATTGACTGTCATTTAAGGAGGATCCCTGTGCTGATAGTTCTGCAGTTCGACATTCTTTTTTCTTACTAAGATCATACATAGCTAAGTTAAGCTGCTGTAACAGAGGTAAAAATGCCAAATAACCTTGTTTATTGAGCTCCCTTACTTGCTGCAGAGTAATATCTTGCAATTTTTGCAATTGATCAACATATTGGTCATGTTGCTCATATTGCTGTTTTACACTTTGCCAAAATCTTACCGCATCCTGTAATAAACTTAAATGCTGCTTCTGCTCGCTAATTTGTTTCAGCTCTTCTGCAAAACGGCTGCGTACTTTGCCTATATTTAAGCTATCAGTCAGAGATTGTAATTCGTTATGATAAGCCGTTAATGCCGAGATCTTTTTAGTTAAAAAAGGCAAATACCGCTCAGGCGATGCCATTAACCGAGATGTTAACACTCGTTGTTCCACATCATAATGGAAATTGATGGCAGAATGGCTACTTTGCCTATCATACAATTCTTCAAAGCGATAGACCTTATCTTGTGCAGTGAGCACTTTTCTCGCCAAAACAACCCATTTTTCTTCGGTTGCTAATTGCTGAATATCCGCTTCACATCCCGGCTCTAACTCTAAATTATCGATATTTACCGCGCCATCAGCAATAACCGTTCTATCTTGCATGCTACAACGCTCACCACTAATGGCAATTAGCATTGCTGCTACATACTGTTCATGTAAGTAGCTCTCTTCTCCGGCCCTATTTAACCAATTGCTCAAAAGTGCTGCTTGGCTACGAACCTTACTCTGTTTGTCTTCAAATCCCAGGCGTTCTTTAAGAACCGATTTATTTTCTTTTACCTGGGTTAAACTTCTGGTTAGTATCTGAATTAATTGTTGATAAATACCTGAGTGAATTTTATCTTTTTCTTCTTTAAAAGGGATCGCAACCTCGCCAGCTAATGCAGGCCGTTCGCTAGCTAAAATAGCCACTAAGGTGGTCAGTTCAGAGGGTGAAGGTAATGGTAATTCAGCGTTCGCCCAAAATTCAGTTAATTGTGCTTGCCAGTCATTTATTGAGGATACCTGATCAAACATTTCAATCAGCTGATGACTGAGTAACAAAACCGATTCAGAGGCTACATTTCTAAGTTCTTCAGGCAAACTAACAAAACGGGCATTAATGATCTGTCGCTCTATAACCGTCTGCTGCCAGAATTCAGGTAACATTGCCAACTGTCCGGCCACTGCCGCAATGTGCTCTTTCTGTACTAAAACTTGCTCCAAAAATGAAGTCAGATGAACTTGTTGAGAGGAGGGAACGGTAAGGCAACATTGTTCAATGTCATCCAGTGCTTGCTGATAAAAATCAAGATAGCTTTTTAATTGGCTATAAAGATCGGAAAATTCATCACCCTGATAACGTAGATCAGTTAGAGCCAACAAACGTGCAGAGGCACTTTGATATTCATTTTTTTCAACGAGTTTATGATAGTCAGCAATAGCTTGTTGCACTTTTTGAATATTTTTATCTTCCCAATAAAACCAATTACCAAATCTAGGTATACTAGTCGGAATAGGTAACTGGGCTGGTCCACCTTGATTGACAAGTTCTTTTATCGCATTACTAAACTGAATCAGTGAAAAAATTTTATTATTAATATTTTCAGCTTGATGACTAGAGGCTGAATGTGCTTGACTCATTGCTAACAACATAGATTGTGGAATAAATTCTATTTTATGGGCAGCCAGTGGTGTTTTGGGTGATAAATCTAGCTTAGGTAGTGTTTGTTCAGTGGTAGCCAAACCATATCTTTCTGCTAATGAACGTAAGAACACGGTTAGTTTCTGTTGAACTGTTATATTAAGGCGTGCAACATAGGTCCGAATGGCATTTTCATTTTTCAGAAAAGGTAGTTTAGCTAATGTACTTAACACATGGTCATTAAAACTCATTTGAGCATGAACCAAACTTGAACTAGCTTGATCCTGTTGACCCGATATCAAACAAGGATTAGCCCACAAATTTTTTGAAAATCTATCCAATTCAATCGTCATATAACAACCTATATTGTTAGCTCCGGGCACTGACTAAACTCATGGTAAAGCGCTTCATAGCAAATTGTCGCGCGTTCAAACCAGACTAATAGTTCTTCACCACTGGCGGGAACCGGCCAATTCACCGCATATAATAAGGTTTGTTGCACTGAATCATAACCTACCGCACCATCATTATTTTCAACCAGTTGCATATTGTGGTGCATACAATTAATGAAGAGTAAATGTGCCTTTTGCGCATCAATCTGCCCCAAAAAACCATAAAATTGCCAATAAGTTCCTTTAGCATGGATAGACATCATCAATTGATTATCAAGTAATAAAGTGCACTGCTCACTCTCATCCCATACCAAAGGTAGGCCTAATAATTGACCAAAACGAGCAAGTACACTATCTTCTTTACGCATTTCTCCCCTCCTTTAAACAGCATACTTATCATTCCACTGTTCAAGCAGTTGCAACATGACTTCTAGAATATGCTCTTTTTGTTCTGGATCGCGATAACAAGCTTCACTCATGACCACCATAATTTCCCGCCATTTACGTAGAAAAATTAAATGTTGCAAGGTTGTTAATGGTAATTTTATTACCAATTGTGCTAATGCCTCAGGATAAATCCAACTTTGCTCTAATAATTCAATGCTAATTTCTGCAACAGTATCATTTGCTAAATTGAGTGTGCGCGACAAAGAAGCACAGTGTTCATTAAAAGCTAAAAACAGCCATAAGCGACGTAAATCGTCAATCGTAGTAACTAATTTAGTCATATCTAACTGTTCATGACTGACTAGCGGCTCTGATATTGCACGGATTAATAATTGAATAGTCCGTCGTCTATCTTTATGTTCTTGTAATAATTTAAACCAATGACTCAGCCCTTTTTCTCCACGGGCAGCATGCTGATAGAGTTGACGGTAAGCTTGCAAACGTGAAGTATCTATCGTCATACCTTGACTAGCCGCAATTAACGCTAGCTCAATATCTTCTTCCGCTAACAATGACATTAAAAACTGTTTAATTTTCGAACGTTCAGATAAGGCTAAGCTTGTCATACCCTGTAATATTGCTAACAAAAAAATTAGCTGTCCTTTATTTAGGGCCAACTGAGGAATTTGCTGTAAAATTTTATCGCCATCTTTAAAGGAGAGAAGTTGCTTAGCAATCTGCTCTATAGACCCGCGTTGCTTTTCGCCTAATTGCTGTAACAGTTTTTCGACGCCATTAAATAATGCACTTTGCTTTTTATTGGCATCGGCTATTTTTTTCATTATTTGGCTTAGCCCTAAGCTTAAACCTTCTAACGTTTCTTCCAGCGCTTCAGCACGGACTTCCGCTAATGCAATGCTGGCTTGCGTAGCCGTACTCTCCGCAGGTATAAAACTTGCTGTCTGCTTGCTATCTTGTAGAGATTGAAAATCGAGGTAATCAGCTTGATCAATTCGCATCACAAGTTCCTCTCAAGTGCGTTTTTTTCGTTGTAGGAACACAGGTTTCTAACAACCTTTCAAGGTGTTCATATAAATCAAAGCGTAATATCATACAACTTGAACTTAATTCTGCTTGCCAAGGTGCAAAATCAGCACGGATCCTAATTTGTATTTGCTCAGCAAATATTTTACACAACGCATCTGCTTGTTCTGGTGAAACACTTAGTACTAAACTTTGTTTAGTCGTTGCTTCACCTATCTGCTCTGTAAGCTGGTTAACAAGATTTTCACTAATATTTTGTTTTTGGCACCAGGCTTTAAGAACTAATTTTACTTGTTGACCGATCCGTTCCTGTAAAACGATAACTAGGTGTTTTTCCAATTCTGCCTGTTCAACCAGCCAAGTGATACTTTCGGCCACTATTTCTTGCCGTAATTGGGTGCGCCACGCTTTTTCTTGCTGCTTAACGGTTATTTCTGCTTTAGCAACAATCTGTTGTGCTTCCTGCAAAAGCACATCACACTCTTGCCGCACTTTAGCTGCATATTGCTTAATACGTTGTTTGGCTTTCTGCTCCCGTCTACATTCAGCTAAACCTTGCTGAATTTCATCAGGCGTAATTTCTAATGTTTGCTTTAAGAGTTCACACTCTTTAACTAACACTAAAAATCCATTCATAAGAAACGCTCCAAACGAAATAACCAGCGAACAGCCTGTTCAATCTGTTGTTGCGAACAGGGCATTTGCTCCTCTAATGGAGCAAAATACCAGGCTAAAAGCAGCGCAAAATCATGTCCTTGCCAATAATGAGAGAAAACATTTAAGGCATAAAGGTGCGCCTGCTCAAGGAACTCCTCAACTAACCAGGGTACTGCAACCCTGTGGCACTCTGTTGGCCATAAAGCGATTAATTGCTTTATCTGTTCCTGACTTAATAAGGTCGCTAAACGTGACCTATAAGCACTATCCCACAAATAGTCAGGAGAAGGATTACAAACTAATCCAACAACGGTGAATAAAAATGGCTTTTTGATTAATAACAACAACCAGGTCTGCATATTCTCCGGTATTTGACGGTATAAAGCAGGCTGAAAACCTAATCGATTAAGTATCAATTTATCTATGCGTCGTTTTAATTCATTACTTATTGGGTAGCGAGACTGCCATTCATTAAGTCCAAGCGATTGCCACCATTTAGCATGCATGATCTCGCCTGGATGGGATAATAAATAATTAAATCTCACTGCCAATTCAGTCATTAAGATTTATCCTTACGTCGTCCAAATATTACTGCTGCAAACACGACAATAAATATTCCGGTAAAAGTTAATAAGATTAACGTTTTATTGGCTACAATGTAATTTTGTAAATATTGCCATTGCTGATTAGTTTGCATTTTCTGTGGTTGATAACGGAATTCAGCCGGTTGCAAAAACAAACTAATTTTATCGGATTGCAAACCGGATATCGCATTCTTAATTAAATTGCGAATTTGTGCTTCAACCCCATTCATATTGACTTCTGGTGAATATTTAATGTAAACCGCTACCGACTTTTCGGCCGTAGTATTATCAATATTACTCTCACTATTGTCCGCCTGAGCAATTGAGACTCGTGCACTAATAACACCATCCATACTTGATAGGGTACGCTCTAGCTGTTGTTCTTTAAGATAACGCATTTTTGCTTCTTCTTGAGCAGGAGAAGATACTAATTGACCTGCTGGAAAAAGATCCTCAATACCGACATATTGCGTTTTGGGATAACCATTTTGCCTAAGTATTTCCACCGCATCGATGAACTTATCTTTTTCGATTTGCAATGTCACTTTGCCGGTTTTGCCATCAATTTCAGAATTAACATCAATGTGATTTAACATCAATAACGCAACCATTTGATTAGCTTCATCTTGAGGCAAATTTCGGTATAATTCGACCTTACAGCCGGTCAGGAACAACACCAATAATAAACATAAATACTTTAAGTATTTCATTGCATTGTCACTAATTTATTGATCGATTGAGCAAGACTTCCTGCCGTTTTAGCTGCCATGTCCACTTCAAGAACGGCTTTCACTATCATTGCTTGTCCTTGAACGGCTTGGGTCGGTGACAGCGCTTGAGCCGTCGGCTCGACGGTTGATGGAAGAACTGTCCCTAATGCCGCCGTTTGTCCTTGACCGTGTTGCATTAATTGATTGAATTTTTCAACTAACTGGGTATCAGGATTAACCGCTTCTGCCGTCTGGCTCTTCATCAAATTGATGGGGGCTACTGCTTTAATGTCCATTTTCATCTCCCGCTAATAAAGTAGAAATTTGCGATTGATTGACCATGTCAGCAGGCGAGGAAAATAAACAACGCAATCCTTCAGCTTGATTACTTTTCATACCTGTTAATGAACGTAGCGCGGCACTGTTTTCACCTAAAGCAAAGTAGACTAAACTGCTACATAGCGCACGCGTATCTTCGTCAGCAATCAATTCAGGAAACGCGGCTAACATGGCATAAGCCTGTTTTATTAATCCATGGTTGGCAGCAGCAAGCGCAATCTCTACCAATAATTGTTTATCTTCTTTTTTCATATTTTGGCAATAATCCCTTGTATCATGTCTTTAACCACTTTGATCAAAGCGCTTTCGTAACCGATAAAATTGGAATATTGCTGTACCGCAAACTGCATCTGTAACATCTGAGCAGGATTACTCGGATCAGCGTTGGCAATTTTACTTTTAATATCACCAGCAGCATTAGCAGATAATTGCGATAATTGGTTGATGATAGCATTGAAATCCATAATTTTACCCTAACGTCAAATTAAGCATTGTTTGCCAGACTTTAGCCATTTCGTTTTTGAAATATCAATAAAAATGGCAGTAGATACTTATTAACCAACGATATAAACAATGCTATTTCACTTGATCAAAACACTTAACGATATATCAGTACTTAAACTTTTGTTAAAACCAAAAGACCTAGACAGCCCTATCCCTGATTAATATTTCGAGTGTGTTATTGTTATTTAATGATTTATTTCTGTATTATTGCTTTCTTTCCTATTACATAGTTTGGTGGTTAATAATCATTTTTTATATCCGGTATTCACCTGAAATAAGAAAAAACAAACGAGTTATTATGTAGAATTAAATTTAATAGCGGGAATATTAATAAATAGATATAACTAAACTGAATATAATAGCTAAATTAGATCTAACGAATGAGATTTATCATTAGATGATAAAAAATAAATTGGTATTTAAATATAGACAGCAAAGATTAATATATTTATTAAACTAAAAAACAAGGATATCTTTGGAAAAAATTAACGGGTTGCAACGGAACCAGTTAATTTTTATGGTTAATAGATTATCTGTTTAATGAGCAATATGTAATCTAAATATTATAATATAATAATTCTTAACTATTATTCTCTAAACAATAATAACATCTACCCGCAGTTTATTTTACAGAAAGAACTTTTTTCTTTAACCAATCAACTTCATTCTCCAATTGACGCTTTTTTTGCTCTAGATTGGCCAACTCTGACTGATATTGTTGCTCTCTGTGTTCTCTGTGTTGCAGTGCAAGTCCATCGTGCATGTCCTTCAATTTGCTTATCTTTTGCTGCTGTTGTGCATGTTGTTCCTGTAACAGATTTTTTCTCTCAACCGCGTTCCCCAAAGCCACAGATGCTGTCCTTGAGGTAAATGCATCAACACTGTTACTCACCATTTTAGTGGCTGAAAAAGTGCTACTCAATGCACCCAATGTTGCTGTTGTGGTGGTACTGCCTGAACATAATGTACCGACAACTAAGCCTGAGCGTAAAAAAGCAGAGGTATACTTAGCCCAGTTTTCAGCGCTGTCATCTGTCATACCTGCTCTATTAAACAGCCGATAGACACCATTAGCTATAGCATCCGATCCTAACTTCAATCCTTCACCACCCTTAGCTGTACTATGCCAATTAGCGTAAGCACACCCAGCATCAGCGACCGCCAGACCAAATGTAATACTTGAACCAACGAGTAAAGGCATTGCTGCGCCGGCAGTAACTAGGGTAGCTGCTATCGAAAGCCCTAAGCCAACGCCTGCGATCGCCACATTTAATAGTTCTTTAAAAAATGAACGCTTGGCAATTTCAACACCTTGCTGCTTAGCTTCATCATAGTATTGTTTAGACTGGTTAATTTGCTGTTCAATTACCGGTTTTAAATCCAGGGGTTTACTTGCCTCAGCCTCTCCTTTTGCTACCGGCAGATCTAACCACTGAGTCACATTATTTGCTTGGGTAAGAGGTACCTGGTTAATATTGAACTGCCGCGTACTAGCCGATGATTTGATGGGTGATTGAGCAAGATCCAGGTAAGCTAGTGCTGCTCCACCAGGAGCAATAGTATTATCATATGGCATAAAAACCTCCTATTAGTTATGAAAGTCACTATAGAATTTCATCTAATAATGCCTGTGCAAGTCTACGTATATCAGGTTGTACTGGTGCAATAAAACTCTGCTCGATTGATGTCTGTAATGCATCAATAGCTTCGCTCGTTTGCTCGATTGCCAGATAGCATTGAGCGATACGAAAAGTCACTCCGGCATCTCTCGCATCAAGTAAACTGGCATAGCCATAAAACACTAATGCATACTGATATTGTTCTAGTGCGTGTAATGTAGAAGCCAATCCGATAAGATATTTTCGTTCGCAAGGCTGATACATTACCAAATAAGTAAAAGCAGTTAATGCCGGCGATAATTGCAGTTGCTGATAGGCATCTACCGCTTGTTGGTAAGTCGCATTTAATATCTCACTTGAGATGTTTTGTTGCAGTTGTGTTTGCGGTTGTGTCAATGCCTGTTCAATAATGGCAATTAATTGCGCTAGCGAAACCTCCTGATTGATATTTGCTATAATCATCTTGGGCCATAGCCTCACTTAATTAAAACCGCTCAACAGCCTATTTTGAGCGGTGGTTTTTTCCTTAACCGTTTAACTATGCTATTTATTAGTTAAAATTTACTTATTTACTACTGCTGAGCTAATACGCGTGTATAAGTCAACTAAATCTTTGACGATGGAGCGCATTTGTTCGGATAGTTGACAAGCCTTATCCCATGAGTCTTTAATGTTTTTTGCGTAGCTCTGTGCATTGGTCGCCTGGAAATCACCTTCGACTTTTTCCAATTCGGCTTTTTTTGTCTTTTCAGCAGAGCTCAACTGGCCAATCCCTTCCAAACTTTTACCACTAGCTTGTCCCAAATGAGTGGCGATTTCATCAAATTGTTTAGATAAAGGAGCGCTTAGTAAGCCAACCACACCAGATAAAATTTGACATGCACCAGTTGATATTGCCGCACTACAAGCATCTTCGATCCCTTGGCGTTTTTTATCGAGTGATGCAGTTTGTATATTCCAGCCTAATTCTTGTTGCTTTTGATTAAACTCCTGCAAAATATTGCGCAGTTTCTTTAATACTTCAGCTAACTTAATAATCAATTCATTGATCTGAGCAATAGCATCCATATTACTAACGTCATAAAGCCCACTATTCCCCAAATCATCATATTTATTGACTGAAGCTGAATTGGTGGACATTAATTGAATATCACTCATAACTGCCTCCTACTAAAATTATCTGCACAGTGGGTAACTACCCATTTCTTCGCGCGTTTTACACTATTGTGCTTACTCACGCTGCTTGCTAGGATGCTTTTATGTTGTTGTTTTATTGATCATTAAATTTCACTATCAGCGATACTAGCCCAATATCAACAGCGATTATATATTTATGATCAACGTCAATTAGCCGCTGGATTTCGCTTTTTCATCATCAATTTTTGGCCAATAATGGCTAAATCTGAATTAGAATAGCATTATCAAGTCATGCCAATTATCAAAATCCAGCTGTTTAATTGCTAACTTATAGTTAGTAATTGCTAATTGAAATAACCACAGCATAAAAGTTTGCCAGGACTAAACTGTTGCACTGTCAACGATCACCGAAAACTGATCCACTTTTTATCTAAATCCGATCAATCAAAATTGATCCACTGTTTTACTCAGTTATTGCTCCTGAGCGCCGCTTATCTTTCAATCGGTAGCTTTCACCGCTTAATTGCAGTACATGCGAATGATGAAGTAAACGATCAAGCATAGCGGCGGTTAATGTTGCGTCATCAGCAAAAGCACTTGGCCATTGCCCAAATGATAGGTTACTCGTCAATATGACACTGCCATGCTCATAACGCTTGGCAATCACATTGAAAAACAGGTTTGCTTCTTCTCGCCCAAACGGCAGGTATCCAATCTCATCG
>NZ_AUCC01000065.1 GCF_000429565.1 Arsenophonus nasoniae DSM 15247 | reverse complement strand
ACAACTGACGATGTAGCTCATTACTTTGGCAAACAACATCATCATGTTGTACAAAAAGTAGAATCGCTTGAATGCTCAGAAGAATTTATCACTCGCAACTTTTCGCGAATGATAAAAAACGTACAACTTGCTAAGGGTGCAACTCGTGAAGTCGTTTACTACGAAATGACCAAAGACGGCTTCGTATTCTTGGTTATGGGATTTACAGGCAAGAAAGCGGCTGCCTTTAAAGAAGCCTACATTGCTGAATTTAATCGCATGGAAGCAGAGCTACATTCTGCACCAAAATACCAACCCCAAACAGAAGCTCACGAAAAGTTCAGCAGCAAAGATACCCAAAATCTCGCTCGTATCATTGCATTAATGACGCAAAACTTTCGTTTCAGAGATGCATGGAATAATGCTATCTGGTATGCATTGAGAGAAGTCACCGGTATACCCTCACCTAATCCCTTTGAAGTCAGATATATTCCAGCTATTGCAGAAGAATGTGAGCGTATATGGCAAGTTACTCAACACTTACAAGAATTAATCGTCGAAGCTGAAAAAACTGTAATTAAAAGAATTGTCAGAAAACGTGAAGATGCTAATTTTGTTTTAAAGCAAATTGAAGATATACTCGCGTCTGAAAGTAGCAAAAACCAGTTAACTAATTCGTTATGGAAATGTCACAAAGCAAAGCTGATAGATTTTGAGAAACGTACTTGATTTATGAATACTAAACCTAACTTAAACAAAAAACTAACTAATACTAAAAAACAATAATCAGTTAACTATAATCATGCCCCTGTCGAACAGGGGATTTTTGTGAGTGATGAATTAAGGATAAACTAATGAAAAAAAACACCATACCAAAAAAAATACATTATGTATGGGTAGGTGATAAGCCAAAACCACAAAAAGTCATTGATTGTATTAAGACATGGCAAATGAATTTGCCTGATTATGAAATAATTGAATGGAATAATGATTGTCTAAAAGAAATAAATAATATCTATGTAAAACAAGCATATGATAGTAAAAAATGGGCATTTGTATCTGACTATATAAGACTTTATGCATTATATCATCAAGGCGGTATATATTTAGATACAGATGTTGTTTTATATGATTCTTTTGATAAATTTCTTGGTAATGATTTTTTTAGTTGTTATGAAAATTACAAAGGAACTGTTCTACCTATAATGTCTGCCGTCATGGGGTCAGTTCCTAGAAGTGATTTTATTTATGAGTTATTAAATTATTATAAAAATAAGAAATTCAATAACGGGAAAAAACTTGATTTAGAACCAAATACTTTAAAAATTAGTAGGTTTTTTCAAAAAAAATATAATTTAAACCCTCCTTATGATGAATATGAAAAAACAGAACTAAAAAAAGGAATGGTCATCTATCCATCATATTATTTTTGTTCCCCTAAAGATGGAAAGAAGAATTATGCAATACACTTATTTGAGGGATCATGGATAACAACTTATACACGTAAAGATAAATTAAAATTATTTGGGAAATTAATATTTACTAGATTCACAAAGAAAAATGACAATAATGATTCACTTCCGTTGAATGAAAGAGAATTTATAATTTTAAAGTTTAAAATTTCATCTAATAAAATTTATACTATTTTGTGGTCAAAAAATAAGTAAATATTATCTAATTGAGAAATTTTAATATCCAATGGCAAACCAAGTAAACCCTCTTTAGTAATGAACATATTATATGATTAATTTTATATTGCACAAAACAAATAAAATATTATCAAAACTAAAAGTGATTGATAAAATAGATTTTATCTTGTTAAATAAGAAAAAAATAGCAATTGTATCTAATAATTGCTGGAATATTAGAATATATAAAAATCTAAAACAACCCTACAATACTCCCTTTGTGGGATTGTTTATTTCAACACCTGATTTTATTAATATGTTACCAAATTTACAAAATTTCTTACATTTAGAACTAAAACAATCTCATTTTATAAAAAACGATAATTATCCTATTGCAATTTTAGATGGTGTAAAAATTAACTTTTTGCATTACAAAAACTCCTCTTCATCTATTGAAAAATGGAATAAAAGAAGGTTACGCCTTATAAATTTTATAAATGAAAATGGTTTAGATTCTGTTATTTTTAAGTGTTGTGATAGCGATTCTTTTGATAATAATGATCAATATAAATTTGATAAATTAAAATTTAAAAGAAAAATTTATTTTAAAAATATAAAGAATAGTATGATTATGAATCTTGATGGAACATTTCCTGATGGAATTCAATTATATAAAATCCGAATAGCTTATTACTTTAAATTCATTAAGCTATTTAGAGGGCTTTGATGGCCAAGATATATCATTAATATTTTTTAAGTCAATTTGCTGAAGTTTTTGAGCGTAAATCATCCAATCGGTTAATTTACTTTTATCACTATCTGTTATAATACCGAGAGTTAGTTGGGTTTGCCATATCTGTGTTACATTTTTTACCTCTTTTAATAGAAAATTAATCTTTTCTTTTGTATCTTCAATAAGTTGTCTTTTAGAGATTTTTTCTTCTTCCCATTTGGGGAATCCGTCTTTTCCAGAAACTCTAACTTTATTATCTGATAAATCATATTTTGTAAATTCAAAGTATACAGCGTCATCAACTTCAATCACGTCGGAAGGAAAAGAACCTGCTTCTATGTATATATCTTTCAATTCATTAGGATAAAATAAATTTTCTTTTGGACTATAAAAATACATAATTAATATCCCATAGCTAAAATATTTATATCAGTCATGCCAATCCCTTCACAATAAGTAGTTATATATTGATTATTTTTTGCTCTAACATAAAAGCAATAATAATCAGGATCATTAGATATTCCATTTACTGAAGCTACAGCAGACATGCATTGTGAAGGGAATGGTATTGGAAAATTAAACGTTTTCGTTCCATTTCCACTAGTTTTATATGTTGCTGCCTGGATAATTATCCCCGTATCCCCACATCGCCAATAGCCGTTTTGAGATTTGCTGGCGGTGTTTTGAATCCCTAGCGTTCCCGCGTTGTTAGGAAAATACACATTGTAGCCACCAGTACCAATTTTTTCTAAATATCCGCGTTGGTCATTATTATTAGAACCTACCCGCCAAGTGTTTCCATTAGCTGCAATTAATTCTAAATATCCATGAGTACTAGGAGACTTAACAGTTAATCTACCTGCTGTTAAATTATCTTGAGATGTTTTTAACGCATAATATTCTTTTACAGCATTTTGACTCAACGGGATTGTTGTTGATGAACCAGGCTGCTGAGCTAGTTGTAATGTGTCATAGATACTTCCGGCATTTATCATATTAAAAAATGTTTTAGTTTTATCTAAAACAACAATAAAGGGAACTCCCGCAACAATATCATTTTTAATTAGTTGATTTTTATTTGCTTTATAAACTGGAAAATCTCCAATTAAAAATCCGTTTAACAACAGTTGAATCTTGACATTGCCAGTATTATTGTTAATGGGAGATATCACAATAGGTGATTTTAAATCCCAATTATCAATTGTATAAGTTGATGGCAGATTGACAACGAGATCATTAGCCGTTCCTTTTGCTGTTGTATAAGTAAAATCACCACCTTGCAAATGTTCTATTTGTACAAAATTACCTTCTGATCCTTTTGTAGCAAAGTTGCCGATAAGGCTGCTTGCATTCCACCCTCTTTGCGAAGTGCCCTCTTGTCCCCTTATAACAGTTAGTGTATCTCCATTCACCTCTGTCAAATGACATACTTCCCATATTGTTTGTTCAATATCAGAAATGGTAATCTTAGCGATCACTTTATGTTTTACATCTGGATTACTGATTGATGGGTTTAATAAGCGAGAGAAAATAGTACCAGAACCTGAATCGATAGTTATTGTTGTCTGAGATGATGTAATATCAGATGCTAATCGAGATGTAACATTATTTCCGAATCCTAATATCATATTAATATCCTACTGCTATGTAGCTAAAATCTTTCATTTGCGCAATCCAAGGTGTACCTTGAACTTTAAAATCAGTTATCGTTTTTGATATCACACTAAGTGGATATTGCGTGGTATAGCTTGAATTTGAGATAGGAAGAACAGCAGCACAGAAAAGCAAAAAAGGTGTTTTAAAGATTACTGTCGTTCCCGCTTGATTTGTTAATGTTCCGGTGCCCCACTGGATAGTAAATCCTGTTTTTTCACATCGATAAAAATCATTAGAAGTTTTTCCACCGGCTGGAATAGCACAGGGGTTAAGAATCGTGAAAAAATCATTATTTTTTTCTAATATCACACAAAAAGGAATGCCTGATAAAATATCACCAGGTATCAAATCTTGTTTGTTATATCGATAAACCGGAATAGGACCTATGCTTTTTGATCCTAAGTTTATTGTCAATTTAACTTTATCAGTATTTGTGCTTACTGGAGAAACAACAATGGGAGAGTTAAATGCCAAAGTTGTTTGAAAAGTAGAAGGAATATTTATTGTTATATTATTAGAATCACCAGAAGCGACAGCATAAGTAAAATCACCTCCTTGTAGTTGCTCTATTTGCACAAACCTTTCTTGATTATCTTTTGTAGGTAAATTAGAAATAACCGATCCTACCATCCACGCCTTGGCTCCAGTTCCTTTTTGTGCTCGAGAAACTGTTAACGTATCACCTGAAACACTCAATAAATGAATTATTTCAACTTTCGTTCTGTCAGCATTAGACAACGTAAGCTTTGCCATATAATCATGCTTGACATCAGGGTTTTTTATTTCAAAGTTAAGCGCTTGCTGAAAGTATATTCCTGTCCCATTGCTTATTTTTATTTGTGTGTCAGTTTCAGAAATTCCTAAAGATAATTTTGAAGTTAAATTATTACCAAATCCTAACAGCATTTTTTACTCCATAGGTTGGGTTTGAACTGGCCATGGGGAAACGTTGAATTGATATTGAAAGGGCAAGTTTACTAATCGTTGTTCTATACATATTTTAAAAAATTCAAACCACTCGGGATGTTCAGAATTTGAACCCATATCGTAAGCGAGGGGATTTATCATTATTGTAAATACACCTTTATCAACACTAATTTTGTAATCCCTCAGATCGGGTGAGAAACCTTTTCTCAGAGGATCAATAAAATCGTATCTATTCACATAATCTAAACCATTTCCCATAACACACCTAAAGAACCGAAAAATGCGTTTTTTCAACCAAGGAATACTAAATTGAAAACCATCATCTTTATAAAAATTCCATAGCAAAATTCGTCTAAAAAAATCATCAGACATGTATTGTGTTTTTGTTTTGGCTTTTTCTTTGAATTGATTATAAGCGATAGCGTTATATTCTATCGTATTGTAAACACCTGCTGATTTAAAATCCGACTGATATTGATAAGCGTCAACGTCTTTAGTGTTAAACGGGATCGTATTAAATGGGATGGTGTTTAGCGGTCCTTCTTCAACATGATCTTTAAGAGTAGGAAATTCAATGATGATTATCCTTTCTCTTTTTATTCCATATATCCCTAACGCAATCCAATCAAGCAGCTTTCCAGAGATAATTTCACTTGGCCAAAATCCAAGATTTAGCTGATTAAATTTAGTCAAATATTCTTGAGCTAATACATTATAAGCGTCAAAAAAAGCAACTACATATTCATCATCATTATATTGAACAAAAGGATAAGCAGGTAATATTTTTTCTACTAATCTATCTGTCATGATGCACCAGCTTTTCTAATTGTTATTGCGGTTGACGAGGTAATGAAATAACTATACGGATCGCCGTAAACTAATTGAGTTCCCTCTAAAGGTGGCTTTGCAATATCGTCTATATATACAGTAATAAAAATGTTGGAGATGTTTTTAGGTAACACAACATCCATAATTGATTCAACAAAAACACTTTCAAGATTGATTAAATTTATCGGATCACCTATTTGAATATTAGTTAGATAATCAATAATAGGTTGCGTTGCTAATGATGATACAACATCTTCTGAAACATCAATATTAGAGATAATGCTAAATGTTAAATTTATTGCTACATCTTGAGAATTGGGTATTAAATAAGGAATAGTATAAGTATCAGCTGCATCAATAATGCTAACATTAACAGCCCTGGGAGGATTATCACCAGAACCAGATGGAACTTCATTTGTTAATGTTGAAATGTCTGGAATAGAGCGGTAAATAGCACCAGCAACTTGATAAATATCTCCTCCACCAACTAATATTGTCCAAACCTGAGGTGCAACATTTCGATAAGAAACTAAATTAGCTCTAACACCTATTACTTTTTGTAACTCATTTTTAAGAAAAGATGGCGTTCCAATTGATGTCACCATTCCTGCCTGTAAAACCTGAGCTCGATAAGATTCCCAATTAGGGTTATTACTACCTGGTATACCGTCAGATGGGTTTATACAATTTAATCTTACTTCACTAGAAAATGAAGTTTGTATTTTTGTAACAGTGCCAGCTGGTACTGCCCATATTCCGGTATTAATAGCAATACAATAAACCAATTCTGTTTGACCGGATTCTGGGATTGTTGTTGGTGTTTGCACATCATAGGATTGATTTCCATCTGATACTCTAAACCCTCTTTCTATTGTATAACCCGGTGTTCCTGTGAAAACTACATAGACAGCAGTATTATATCCTCTGCCTTTTTGAACTCCGTATATTTGACCTAATTGCTCTAACATTGGAATATTAGCGCCATACGGAGTTACAGAATTTATCGTTTCCACCATAGCGCTATCATTAATAGTTAAAGCGCCTACAGCTGTGGTGGCTAAATCAGTAATAAGTGCAGGAGGAAGATTTGCTGTGTAATCTGGAACTTGTTTTGAAACAATATCGATGAGTTTTGCTAATAATTCCTGTGGTGATGTGGGTTGTGCTCCTGATTCATCGACTACTACGGGGATATCTGCCATTTCAACCTCGCTAGGTTGCAATTTGTTGTCGGAATGTTGTGCCATTAAAAAATACTACGTTTACGTCATAGGTTGGATTTAATGTATTATCCACTTTATTTATCGTTAATGATGCAAAATAAGGTGCAAATTGCCGCTGCACCTGGTTAACATAATAATCAGGATAAATTTGCGTCACGATCGACTGCTGAGCAGGAATACCGTAATTAATATAAAATGGCGATTCGCCTAAATTTAACTTCAATGTTTGAATAAGCGTTGTTAGCCAAAAGTAAGATGAATCTCCATCGGCGTCAGGTTTAACTTCAACCCATACCTTTTTACCTTTTTCTAAAATTCTTCCCCACGTTCTCATTGCGGCCCCTTACTTACAACAGTAGAACCACCTGTCTGTATACCCTGCACTTGATGCGCATGTTCAGTAAACTTGATTCCTTTAATTTTTGCATCACTCTGAATGTCTATTTCAGCACCTTTATCAGTAACAATAGGGCCGTTTAGATGTATCTTTCCGTTTAAATAAATGTCATTGGCTTTAAGTGTTACACTGTTATTATTAACAGTAACAATTGTTTCTGAGGATTTTAATTCAATCTTGTTCGGATCAACGGTAATGATATTTTTGCCGTCTTTAGTTTTTATAATTGCACCCTCTGGGCCTACTATTACGACTTTTTTATCATCCTCTTTAGACCAAGCAATATTTGAAATGGGAACAAAAAATAAAGGCGTCAGTGATGGTAAAATAGATCTGTTTGCGACACCACCCTGTTTGCTAACATTTCTTAATGAAACATCGGCCGCTAAAGTTACACCCTTGTCGCCTTTTTGAATGGGTATCCGGATATACTCCCAACTTAGAATTGGGATCTTAATCTCAGGATAAACAATATTATCCGGCAACATATCGAAATGAACAGTGACAAACTGATTATCTACATCAACCACGTAACAAGGTAATTGCTTACCTTCGATTGATAAGCGATCATTAATGAGTGAGTTTATCAGTTGGGTTAACGATTCTATGGGAGGGAGTTTTTGTGAATTACTCATGTTTTCATCCTGGTCGAGTTACACCTTTTGGTAGTGGAATAGAGTATCCTCTTAATTTCTGTTCTACAGGTTTACCAACGATATTGGCTTCATAAATCGTTACCCAGGCATTATTGGCATCAGCATTTAAGTACTGTCCTATGTGCCTAACTGATCTAATCTGAAAATATCCTGAGAAATTTATTTTTTCTCTTGCGTAATTGTATACCTGAGAAGAACCACCAAAGAAAACTCTTCCTTGACTTGTATAAGGATTTTTACTTAGCTGGATATAATCACCCACCCTGATGTCAGCCCGCATAGGACATTTAAAGCTAATAGTATTAACCTCAACCCAAGTTGGTTGACCAATTAATTCTTCAAACTTTATTGAAATGGTTTGAATTTTTTGGGGTATATAGGCATTATCCCATAGCTTTATTTTACTATCTTGAATAGTTGTTCTAACACCGTCATAGGCAGCATTTTGATACAATCCTCTGGAATAACTTCTCATCTGACCAGCTAATTGACTAAGTCCACCAGGATAAACACCATCAATATCTTCTGTCAGAACAAGTTCATCTGAGATAGTGATTTCTATTTTGTAATCAGGATAGGCATTTTTTAAAGCATTATTTAAAACATCCGAAAGCTTATCATTTAACTTTCCTGTTATTGTGATAGGTTTGATAGGGAAACTCCCCAATACTTGATCAAACTGTTGAGGTGTTACACTTAACATTAAACATTGATTTGTTCCTAACCAATTAGCATAAGCCGTATATACTTTACCTTGTAAAATAACGCCATTTTGCTTGGGATTTGATAAAGGCAAACCAGCTTGAAATCCTCCTTCTAGTGTTACCTGGCAACCTTCAAAATTGATTGATTGGTTAAGCACTTCAACCGGCAATCCGAAAATAGTAATAACAGTTCCTGATGTGACTGTATTCCATCCTTGAATTAAAATATCAAATTCAATATGTAATCCATAAGACGGAGTTTTACTTGTATCAAATGGCCCAATAGTTACGTTTTGCCCACCAACATTTACAGGAATTGACTTGCCATCTTTTAAAATAGTTAATCGATAATATCGCATTAATTAGCCTCAAAGTGACTCATTGATGAGCGATAAATTAATGTTCCTGGCTCGAAAGGAATTGCCAGATTAATGTCATAATTATCAGGAGAAAACACTAATGGCATGAATACCCTGGTATTACCTGAACTATCATTTATTTTGACATAGTAACGATTTGAATAATTATTGTAGGGAGTAAAAACAGTTACTGTTTCTCCCGCTAAAGAACATTGAAATTGAAATTGCTGCTTATCAGTTGGATTGAATGATATTGTTTGCATTTTTTTATCCAAAAATATTAGAAATGCCATCCGAAACAGCATTTTTTAATCCTGACCAGGCTATTTCACCGCCAGAAGGTAATTCACCTTGAAATTTTTGCAATACGTTCGTTAATGTTTGTTCTAGTTCTCTATAAGCTAACACGGGTTGTTCAAATTCAAGCATCCAGCTATATTGAGTTTGTTTATTTTCACTAGATAATGTTGAACTATCAACAAAATTTCTCATCAAACAGCCAGTGTAAATGTGAGCTGGCGTTAAAATTGTATAGCTTCCTCCGGCCTGATTATGTGAATCTAAAGCCGATTTTAAAGCGCCAAAGGTTAATACTTTTTTTGTGTATTTATTACCAGATGTATTAACAGGCGTTATCATTTGCATGATAATTCTATTTGGTTTTTTTATCACCGCATTGGCTGCGGTTATTTGATTGAAAAAATTGTAATTACCAATGTCTTGCTGTATTAGTGTTGTCCCCGCCATGGGATAAAATTTAGTTGAAGCACTTACATTTCCTTGCAAAACACCGCCAACAATACTTAATGCCTCTGTAAATACTGCAATAGGCAAAGAATTTCCAGGAATATCTTTTGCAATTCCGCCATTTAAAATGATGGGGGATATTTCGAAGGCAAGAGAAAAAGTACTTTGAATAATATTTGCTGCCATATTATAACCTAATATGCTACTTGTTTCTGAGATCGTATTTGTAAATTACTATCAGCCCCTGGAGTATCAACTGTCTCTAGCTGTATGATAAATCTATTTTTCCCATTACCTGGAATACTGGATTGCGATTGAGCTGAGGTAAGAGCATCGATTAATCCGGGATGTTGAGCAGCAGCTTCAGGAACGGCTCGAAGTATTTTTAATAAATAATTTATAGTTTCATTATTAAGATTAAGACTATTCCCCATAACAGCTTTATTTCCGCCGTTATATTGAGCCAATGATTTAGCGTAATCTCCGTTATATCTTTTTAAGTTATCCTCAAATATTTTTTTGGATGCATAATAATTATACTCAGGATCTGTTTTTAGCCTTTCGATATCAAATCCATATAATTTCGCAGTAGAAGGAAGGATTTGTCCTAATCCAATGGCACCAGATTTTTTATTTATTTTACTATTATTCCAATTCGACTCCGTTCCAATGATATTATTCAAAACCGCGTTAGTTGTAGCCGCTTTAGCGCTTGGGAACAATAAATCTCCAACGTTCTTTAATCCTTTATTTACTAAATCATTTGCATAGTAATAAGATTCTTTAACTCCTTGCCAGATATTTCCTTGAACGAATCCAGAATTTTTAGCTCTATCTACTTCGCCAAAAACACCAGAAATCCATTTAACAGCATCAGAAATAGCCTTTACTAACGCTTTTATCAATTCAACAAAACTTTTTAAGTCTTTTTGGAAATTATCAGATCCTAACCATTTTGCTAAGCTGGACAATCCATTACCAATGGTTTCAAATAAAGCTTCACCATTTGGCCCACTAATAAATGTGGTTAATCCCTTAGTTATTGCGTCTGAAAATTTTTGTAACCCAGGATTTAATTTACTTAATGTGGTTAAAAATGAATTACTTAATTGATAAGTATTTTTGGTAAAATTAGCGACTAAATCCTGATAACCACGGTATGTGCTATCGGGCGCCTGACTTTCAAAAACACCTGCATTTGCTTGCATTTCTTGAATGAATTGCGGTAAACGATTTCTGTTTGCTTGAAGTTGATTAAGTTGATCAGCTGTAATATTGAATCCCATTGATTGTAAGGCATTCAATTGCGCTCCAGCACCTTGATGTTGATCAGCAATTCTCAATACAGATTGAAGATATGGGCCAATATTTTCAAAAGCATTATTGTTGTAATTAATTCCTTGAGATAGCAATGCGCGTCGCGTGGGAGAATTTACATCATATTTAGCCCTACTGAGATCATTTATAATGCTATTTATTCCCGATATTCTACCACCAAAGGCAACATTGATTGCTTGTTGTTGAGCAACAGAAATACCTCTACCTTGAGGGGATAATAAACTATTTGCTGCACCCTTAGCGATTAATCCAAAACCACCAGTTCCAATCGCACCAAAAGCAGCCAGTTTCACACCCCAACTTAATGTTGTAGAGAATAAACCTCCGGCTACGTTAGCAGTTTGCTTGAGTGTTTTATTTAGCTCTTTAAGTGATTTAGAGGCTTCTTTAGATGCTTTGCTTAAATTATTAAAAAATTTATCAAACTCATTTGTCCCAGATTTTTTAAATAATGGACTATATTGAATGTCTTTTTCATGAGCAGAAATCCATTTATTATTCCATTTTTCTTTACCTGGAATATAACCCCCTCTGGGTCTACCAGAAGGTATTGAACCGGAAGGCATTGTATTAAATGCATCATGGAATTGTTTAGCAACGTCTTCTAATCGCTTTATTTTACTATCATCAATATCAATAGTAAGCACTGGCACGGAATTAGCCATTAAACAATCCTCTTGGTTTGCATTTTAATAATTCGCGGAATTGAGATGAAGTTGATATTTTTATAGGCAAGTCAATAAAGAGATCATAAAATCCTAAGCCGGCACAATAGTCGAGGATTGCTGAGATGATGGTTTCTCCATCTCGCCAGTACTGTCTGTAGCACTCGATGTCTTGATAGAAGCAATCCATTCCGTAACATTCAAGGGTGTACTTGCACAATTCCACAGCAAATTTAGCCGCTCCATCCATATTGCAAGTTGAGCGGGTTTGTTGATCACAGAGAAACATGTAAAAAAAACCAGTTCATTAATCGCCTCATCGATATCAATTAGCTCTTTCTCTATCGCAACCTCAAGCGGCATTGTGTCATAGCCTTTTTTCTCTTTAGGGTAAACAAGATTTGAAAGGCGAATAATTTCATTAATTAAGGGATTCTCTACACCATCCTTACCTTCCCAATCTCCCTGACTTTCAGCTATTTGTTTAAGCAAAAAATAGGCAACTCGTGGCCCTGATATCGCATTTAAGTTTTCAGAAAAAATGAATGAGTAAGTTTTAGCTAAAATTAATACATGTTTTTGAAAAATTTCTTTTGATATGGGTGTTGAATGTATAAATCCTGAAGTTTCATCATTTAAATCAACGGGAACAACTAAGTTCAATTTACGATTAATTTTCATTAGATAGCATCCCACATAGAAGAATTAACAAAATAGGTTCCTGTTAATGTGATAACTACGCCAGGATCAGTACCGTTGAATGTCATATCGGCAACATTATTTAATGCAGTATTTATTAAATCAAAATCACCATATTTTGTGCTATCTGTATAAAGTCTTATGTCTCCCAATAAGCAATTTAATTCAGATTGTTTTTTATAAATACTTGCAAGTTCCTGGCTTCTTACTAAATGAATTCTTACACCCAATAAAATGTAAGGTTGAGGTGACTGAACAACACCTGCCATCACCGGCAATGAATCAACAAAATTACCCTGAAACAATAATTCTATCCCTTCTTGTGCTAGATATGAAGCTGATACATTTAACTGCGGATAGTCAACAAACTTAACACTACCCCTTACCCGATTAAGTACACCTGGGTTTATCATTGGATTTGGCATATATAACTCCTTAAGCTGCCTGTAGTGTTACATTGATATTAAATATAATTTTTGTAAATCCACGATTGGGTGCATATTCAACTGAAAAACCAGCATAACGACCTATGGCGTAATCATTGGGATTATTTGTGATATATTCTTTGAATGGAATTGCATTAACCGTTACACCACCTGTAACATCAGGATTGATGAGGCCATAGCTTATGCCACTATTCATCACGTTTTGAGCAACAATTTGTAGTCTATCTATACCATCTTGATTGTAATAAAGCGGATTTATAGGGTTATTACTTCCGTTAATGATTGCATTGGCTAATGCTTGCTTAACATTAATCTGAACCCAATCTACTGAATACCAATACGTTGCATCATTACCATCACTGAACACACCTTTAAGCAAAATTGTGTTGGAAATTCCACCTTCAGCGCCCGTGCCAACATAATTAATAAAATCACTATCATACTTTTGTAAAATTGAATCTTTTTCTTTTAATGCTTCAACGCCGCGTAAATATCGAAAGGACATAGGCGGAACTTTATTAACTTCAGAAGGAGATGGGCTGACATAATTCCACAAAAAAGCACCAGAAGGACATGGATCTTCCAAGCTTCCTGGCGTTAATTTTCGCTTAAATGTCATTGCTGGAGCAGATTTGATTGTTTTGTAAGGATTAGTGTCTTTAACTTTTACAAAAAAGTATTGCATAGCATCCGGCGCTTCATATTGTTTCACAAAAGCACGTGTTTCTTCTAATGAGCTAATTGCTTCCGTTAATTGATAGCTATATATCTTTTCCTCTGGTTCTTGCACATATGCAATAAGTCTTTTTAATTGTTCTTGCGCTATCTCTTCAATAGTAGATTGAATAGGGCCTAGCTCTAAAATATAAGCACCAACATTCGCACCTTGTGAAAAGAAAATCCTTACATCTTCCGTTAATTCATAAGGATTAATTCCTTCTGCATAATCACTTGTAAATGTAAATTTACCTAGAATTGAAGGTGATGTTTCTGAATCCCAAGATCTAAGCCATTTACACACAATAGTGTTAGATAACTCTTCTGATATTTCCCCTGATTGTGCTCCATTCCAAGGTTTTTCAGGATAACATCCAGAAATAATTAACTGAATATTTTCACCTTTTTCGTAGGGTAAATTGACATCTTCAGGATAGGTTATATATAAAGTTGTTTCAGTGTTAGCTGAATTAGTTTCTGCTGTATATGAAACTATTTGTATCTGAGTTATATCATTGTAATCTTTTATATTTGTTATTAAATGTGGTATTCCGATTTGAGCAGAAGTATATCCGTACGACAAAAATGCCGCTTTCTGTTGTAGATTAGACGGCGTGGCGCTAATCGTTTGTGAAACATTTATATCAACAATTTGATAAGACATTTAGTGAACCTCATAATTGCAAATTGCTTCTTTTATTAATTTGTATGCGATCTCTCTCGCCGTCGCTTGGTAATAATTAACTTCAAATTCGATTATTTTTTGTTTTGCTAATACATTGATTTCAACTTGATTAGCTTTGCCGTCTTTAACTACCGGCATATTAGAAACGCCGAAACTTTCATCTTCTAGCGCTGATTGAACAATGTAATCTACATAATCTAATGCTTGCTCATTATTCAATCCGTAAAGTGTCACTCTGACTTTGTCTTGTACCCACTGCCATCGAGTGTTGTTCTTTGAAAATGACCCTATCTGTAGCGGTTTTGTTTCTTTGACGTCGGCGACGATATAAGGAGGATATAAGTTAGCTGGCGACAAAAAGGATGGATAAACTTGTGAAAATTTATTTAAGCTTAGCCAGATAGGAACACTATTAGACAAAACAAGTTTATCGGGAATATCTTCTATTTTATCAATTAACTGCGTCTCCATCGTCGGTAACACAGCTACCCCTTCATAGTGGAAAATTCCAGCCTGAGTATATTTGCTATGCATTAACGAAAAATTAAACCTAGCTGCGTCAAATTCTCCGATATACATTGTTTGGGGATCAACTAAATCGAAATCATCAATTTTTGACAAGGGAGTGAAAATAATTCTATCGACTGAAAATGACGTTGTTTCATCTTGTCTGCTAACCACTTGTCTATGTAGACTACCCTTTACTATCAAACTTTTTGCAGCGGTAACGTTCAATCTTTTTAATTCAGATTGATTTAAAATGTCAGCATTAACCCAGTAAACAAAACCATCTATCGGCAATACTTGCTTAACATAAAGTTTGAATTTGATTGTCTGATCTGACGAGATAGTTTCTACTGCTGAATGTAATACCGATGAAAGTTGTGTATTTGCCACTTTCGCAGCTTCTTCTAAGCTGGCCATTTATTTTTCTACCCATGCTTGAAAACTTGTTTGCAATAGCCCTCCATCGATAAATGAAGGTCTAGGAGGCCCTTTCTTTTTCTTTAATCTAGAATTAACACCTAGTATCGAGGCTTTAGTAGGAACTCCATAAACTTTCCCATCTAATTCTTGGTTTTCTAGGAACTTATGAAATGTTAATTTTGTTTGTTCCAGGTTCATGTCAACATTTGAGTCAATACCATGCTCAATTTGATTCACAATTGAATACAATATTTCAGTTCCTAACTCTTCTATTATCTCATTTTGATGCATGTTGAAAAAATGCGTGAATAATCGATATCGTTGCTCTAGGTCTTGCGCTACTTCATGTGTTGTTTGTCCTGGATTATCACCGTAATCATAAATAACATCGATAACGCCAAGATTGAGTTTCATTTTGTTAATCCCCAAAGTGGGCCCATTTCCATCAGAATTGCTACGACTTGTCTACCATACGGATCTTTCATCAACATCAAATCAGCTAAACTAAGATTCGACAAAGCTTGACTAATCACAATTGAACCTGATGTACCCTGATCTGCTGCTGAGTTCGTTATTCCATAGGATGGAGTGCCTATACCTAAACTCTTTCTAATATCTGACCAATATGTATCAGGCGGCGTATCTTGAGCATAATTAATCAAAAAAGAAGCAGCGCAGTTATAAACAGTTGTTACATAAATATGAGGCAGAAATTCGAGACCTAGGTATTTTGGAATAAATTCTAAGGCGGTGTCATAGCAAAACTTTAAAGCTGGATCATCATCAGAAATAGCCGATTCAGGAACTTTCATAATATTTCTGACAAAATCTAAAAATCCCTCGAATGTCGGTTTAATCATTAACGTTGTGCCTTCAGTTTTTTCTTCATTGGAGTTTTATTGAATTCAGGATCAACCGGCTTTGCTTCTATATCAATTTCTAATACAGAACCGTCGGGAATATTTCCAGTTTCTAATATTTTTTGCTCCAAATTTTGTAATGAAGCAGCGGCAGTATTTTTCATTATCTCTTCTGACATTGACTCTAAATTTTCATTTTTTTGACACTGACCATCTTTTATTTTTGAAACACTAATAGGATTATCGATTGAATAACAAAGACCTGAGAATTTTTTATTTATTCTCTTTACATCAGTCAAACCGTAACTTTCATGTTGTGAGATCACGTATTCAATCTCACTTGAGGTCATTTCTGGTAATTGAATTTGCTGACCTTTATCAATGTCCATCCCAAAAGACTGATAACTCTCTGGTAATTTATAATTAAACTTGTGCTTTTGATGAGTGCAATTAGCAATAAATAATTTCATTTTTCCCTCTGAAAATAGAGAGGACTTCCGTCCTCTTTATTTAACTATATTTTGCAGATAATAAAGTTATACCTTCTGGACGGAAGTTCCACCCAGGCGTTGCTCGACATGTATATAAAGTTGTCAAACCACCATCTGGCGTTGGCGTTGGCACTTCTGTTGGAGCTGCAACATCCATAAACTGAACATTAACTGCTTGTTGATTTGGGGTTGTAGTGGTCTAATAAAACTGTAGAGATTTATAGCTTATAATTAAGCAAAATCTTATAGGTATAAATATGACCCGAAAAGTAAAAGTAA
>NZ_AUCC01000064.1 GCF_000429565.1 Arsenophonus nasoniae DSM 15247 | reverse complement strand
TAAAGGTTACTTTTACTTTTCGGGTCATATTTATACCTATAAGATTTTGCTTAATTATAAGCTATAAATCTCTACAGTTTTATTAGACCACTACAATATCCACAAATATCTCCTTGGTTAACATAAATTATCCGTACAAAAATGTGCGAATAATACCAAGTGGATCAGTTTTAGATGATCGTTAGTGGATCAGTTTTGCATGATCGGTGACACCAGCCGATACGGGAGAAGCTGTTGTTGTGTTGTCTGACGATGCCAGCGAGGGCGTGATTAAGCTGTCTGGCGATACAGAATTAGAAGTACCAAACCAGCCTGACGATGCGAAAGAGCCGTGATCCCACTGGTAGTATATTAGAATAGTCAGCCTAGTTAATGAACTGTCTTACAAAGTCAGAAAACGTAAAAAACAGTATTTTAACTTTTCATTCCAACAGTAAGCAATCGGGGAAAATGTAACTGTTAAAAAAGGACATTTAAAAATGAAAAAGACAGAATCATTTAATGCTCATACTGCTTCATCACAAGAATTAATTGAGCGAAATCTCGTACTGAGAGAAATGGTTAAGCACTACATGATGATTACCCAAAATATCGATTATGCGGTATCTGACGGTAGAAAAGTCGATATTAAAGCGCTCCTCGCGCAATACACGCCAACCCATCTCACTGATATGCCCCTCATCAGTGAAGAAGTTGACTTTTTACGGGAACGGGTAAGAGCTACGTTTAAGGGCTTTGAACAGGAGTTTCGGGCTGCGTTAAAAAAGGAGAATATGAACGCTGGCGAGGTGGAGAAACGTCAATTCCTACGTGAACAAGCGATGCTGTCGTTTGCACTAGTAAAAGCACGGTCAAAGCTGCAAGAGGCATCCCACATAGCGACTTACCTTGCACCGTTAGGGATCACAACCCATGAAGAATCGCTGATGTATCATGGTGTGCTGGATATGCTGAATTGTCTGTGTGATGGATACGAGAACAGCCGTATAGAAGTTTACACCAACATGCTGATGGTGGGTACGCGAATACTAAAAGGCATGTTGCTGGAAGAAAAAATGCAGGATGTATTGCAAGCCAAAACGCCGGAAGAACTGGAAAAGGTATTAGATACTGCCGAACAGCAGATTGAAGAAGACATTCGTTATTTAAACGCCACAAAGACCAATTAATTCGCACGAAAATGAAAATGAAAAAGACAAAATTAATTCTGCTTTTCATTCTCCTTTGCGCTGGCATCGGGGCAGCAACTGTAGAAGACTATTCTCAAAAACAAGGTACAAAGGGGTATACCTACAAGGATTTGACCGCCTACAAGCAAAGCTGCCCTGAATGTATGAGCGTAGTAAACGACATTATTCAGATCCGCAGTCGGGTTTGCGGTCAAACCCTGAGTCCAGATGATGTGATTGTGACTGACGCACTCTACGGGTATCTGAACAGCGTCAAGCATATGGTCGGTGCGAGTGTCTACAGCAAGGTGTTACGGCTCGTGGTTGCAGAAAACGATTGCGGTAACTCCGAAAATTGGGCTAATAAGGTGCAGAAAAAAATAGAGCTAATACTTAATTAATGGGGGGCTGTATGAAAAAATATTCTATCGTTTATCTGCTCTTGCGTGTATCCTAATGCTTGCTATATACATATGCTATATGGCAAGCATTAGGAGGATGTGAACTATGATACAGCAAGGTAAAGTTTTTATGAGCAATCGAACTCAAAATGTTCGACTGCCAGCAGACACACGTTTTCCTGATGATGTTAAAGACGTTATTGTTCGAGTGAAGGGTAAAGAACGCATCATTTCTCCTGTACAAAACGCATGGGATAGTTTTTTCTTATCAGAGCAGTCTGTAACGGATGATTTTTTATCAAACAGAACTGAACAGATAACAAGCGAAAGAGAATCCTTTGATTAAATATTTACTCGATACAAATATCGTTATATTTACGATTAAACGGAAACCAGTATCGCTATTGCCTAAATTCAATCAACATACTAATCAACTGGCTATATCTGCGATAACGTTTGCAGAGCTAATTTTTGGTGCTGAAAAAAGCATGAACTCTGCTAAAAATTTAGCAACAGTTAATGACTTTGTTTCTCGATTAACCGTTTTACCTTATGACGAACAAGCTGCATTTCATTACGGTGATATAAAGGCTAATTTTGAAAAAAAAGAAAAACCAATTGGTGACAATGACTTACATATAGCCGCTCATGCCAGAAGCAAAGGGCTTGTTGTAGTAACAAACAACACTAGAGAGTTTGAAAGAGTTGAGGGGTTAAGAATCGAAGACTGGACACAATTATAAGAGATGTTACGCAGAGCTAACATCATCAGTATTTTTGTTTGAAATCGGTTTTTACCATCGAGTCCGCCAACGATGCGAGGATGAAGGTGCAATATTTAAGAAAGTAAATTACATTATTATTTAATGTGAGTGGTTGCAACAGCACGAAATTTAAAAATGCTTTTTACGTTTTCAAACTATGTGAGACATTGACCGATTGGATTAGCTGCCATAGTGGTTTTATTTTTGTTGATAACAGTTAACTGCGAAAATAGTTTACAGGGTGACAACTCCGTTTTTTTTGACGGATTTTTAAAAGCAACGTTACTTGGTTAAATATGTATTTAATACAGTAAGGAAAATTCTATGAGCGTTTTAGGGCGGTAGTAGAGGAATATTAGCGAATTTATACGACAAAAATTTTCTTTTTTTTCGAGTGAAGATTTCGGGTTCACGGAGAGCGTTATGAATGAGTTGATTTTATGTGATGCTGTAACAACAATCGGTTATGTAAAAAACAAAACGAAATCACCGAACAATCCTGCACTGAGTTATTTGTTACGGTTGAGATCGAAGAAGAGCCAAAAAACGATGCGTTCCTGTCTGACTACCGTTTCTTCGATGTTCGGGTGCAACGAACCGTTGCATTTTGACTGGTCCTCGCTGACGAGGGATATGATACAGGTGGTTCTCCAACGGCTACTGAACGAACACAAAGCCCCAAATACCATTAACCTCATTCTCTGTGCTATTAAAGGGGTTGCCGAAGAAGCTAGAGCGTCACGACTGATGGATGCAGACAATTACCATGATGTAAAAAACATAAAGAGAATTAGGGGCGCACGGATAAGTCGGGGTAGAATGCTGGAATGTACTGAAATTAAACATCTTTTTACTTTTTTGGATATTCAGACTACGGGAGCTGCGATACGGGATGCTGCGCTCATATCGCTCATGTTCGGCTGTGGGTTGAGGCGTTCAGAAGTGGCTGACCTCGATATAGACCATATTGATTTTGAAAATAACAAAATCGACATACACGGGAAAGGCAACAAGGAACGGATCAACTATATGCCGCCTGAAACTGCCAAGCGAATGTCTCTGTGGGTAGACACGGTGAGGGGCGATCATAGTGGACCACTATTTACTCGGATCCGAAAAAACGATGATGTAACCAGTGACAGGCTTACCACAAACGGAATTGGCTTTATTATTAAACAACTCGTTACAAAACTGTCACTTAAATTATTCACACCGCATGATTTACGGCGATCCTACGCTTCATTACTACTGGAAAATGGCGAAGATATACTGACAGTAAAAGAAGCTCTGGGTCACGCCAGCGTGGTAACGACTCAACAATACGACAAACGGAGTATCAAGCGTTTAGAGGCTGCTGCGCTAAACTTTTCGTTTGGAAAAAAAACATGAGAGATATAATGTTGTGGACGGCATCAGAACATACGAAACGGTTTAACACCCTGAGAGCACCGTTTTTTGTCGAAAAAATAGCAAGTTACACTGAAGCGCCTCGTGTGGGACGTTTGTCAGATCATCGTCAATCCAGCGCTGATAGTGTCCATTAAAATTTAAGTGGACACTATCAGCGGTGACAGACACCCTACGCCCTACAACATGGCGCTTAAGTATATCTGGTTGGTAAGTTTAACTGAAAATAAATCTGAAAAACCAAGAGTTATTGAAATGTCGCTGTTTTTTGATAAACCCACCCACACCAAAAGAAACCTGATTAAGCACGGATGGCAAGTGGACGGTCACAATTTGATTTCCCCTGAGTGGTGGAGTGAATGACATGAAAGTTTTAAAAATGTATTTTTCATTATTTGTTTTTTCGTATGGGGCGTTTTGGTCTATCCCAACCGCGAGAGTCATTTCCCGTCAGATATTCTATATTGCGCTGATATTATACTGTGTGGGTACGATTTTTCATGTGCCTATTTTTGAGTTTATGGCGAAAAGCACCACACTGGTTCTGGCTTTTGTGCCTCCAATTTGTTGCTATTCCTACTTCATGCTGCCAATTAAGCGCGAGATCCCGAATATCATTCGAGCCTCTACACATGAGGACGCGAGGAATTTTTCACTGACGCTGGAGAATAACGGAAAAATCAGAACACTTAATCTAATCCACGTAAAGCCTGTCATATTAACTTTTTTCATCAAATATATTGAATATATTGTTGACTACGCAAAACATAGAAATCTAATCATTAAGGGCAAAGATTAAGCGGTAAACCGCCAGAAAACAAAAAAACTATTCGGTACTATCGTATGATTGAATCATCAACTGAAAAATATTCTCATGTATGTGCTTGCCGTTGCGGTGATCCTATTTGAAATGAGGCGTTACCTGAAAAAAAAGAAAATACATTTTTTTTCTATCGCACTATTAGTTTGCATGGCAGTTGTAAGCATCGTTAAATCATTCTTTCTTGATTTTTACATTGTGCCGACAGCCTCAATGTCTCCAACCATCCATTCGGGCGATTTAACGCTCTCCTTACCCTACAAAGATCGCCGTGACAAGCTATACAGGGGAGATGTTGTGATATTTCATCCTTCTGCGTTTCCTAGCTTTATTTATGTTAAACGCATCGTTGGAGTTGCGGGGGATACCGTTTCTTTTAATACGAACAAAGAAATACTGGTTAATAGAAAACCCGTTAGAATTGAAAAAGAAAAAAACAATTTCAATATAATATACGAAGGAATACAAGATCGTGACGGTAAAACATATCAATATATGACCGACAGGAATAAACCGTTTGTTGAGCCTATATACACCACTTGGCACGTTCCAGACGGGTATGTTTTTGTCATGGGAGACAACAGAGATAATTCTTGGGATTCTCGCTATTGGGAAAATCCAGTGGGTACACCGAAAGAATTGAGGGGCTTATTGCCGACAAAAAACATAATCAGTCGCTACATGGAAACCGCGATTAACATCCCCTTTTTTAAAGAGGATTTTGATTTTGGACGCTTGGGATTAAATATAATGGGTGATGCTCAAAAAAAAGGAGAGAAGTAACAATGATTTCATTAACCTTTAAAACCAGTAATAAAAATCTGGTGGAAAGGTATAAAGACGCTCTGAACGTCTATGACGACTGGAAAACCAATACAAAAATATCATGTGTTGGGGCTGGGTTTGGTAAATTTATGGGGATTGATTTAATGATCCCAATATTTTTTTTTCGCTCACAATCACTGGGTATTGTGAATGTAAATGATTTTGTGGAAATTTCCAAAGTCGGTTCAATCATGTCTTTTACAGAACAGGGTAAACATTCAGACTTCTACCAAAAACTCTCAGAATATAGTCAGTCCGCCTTACATTCGATGAAAGTAAAAGACACTTACGGGAACAAGGAAAATCACTCGTTCAGCCATGCTGTGACATACACCTTAGATGCGTTTTCGATAGCGAAGCACATTGGCATCGAAACGCATAGTCAGGCGTGGTTGGTGGAAGACGAGCTTATTCTTATTTATCCAACTCTGATTTTGGATAATGACATAAATTACAAAAAGTTAGATGAAAATGACTGGTGGGAGATAAAAGCGAGCGAGTTTAAAAAGCTCTACATGAAGGGATTATTGAGTGAAGTTAGGCATCCGATCTAATTTAACGGTTATATGCGGTGTTGTTTGTCTGTTGTTAACGGGCTGCGGGGCAAACACAAATACCCGCAATACCGAATTGGCTTACGCGAACAGCAAATATCAAGATTTTACTGGATTCAGTAAAAAAAGTGATGAATTGTTGATAGTGAGAAACGAACTGAACCTAGATAACCGAAAAATAAAAGACTTTTATTTTTTGGATGGGAGTCAGGAAACTATAATGAAAGTAAGCCTTTCAACTATGCCGTGTTCCATGCTGCTGAAAAAGCATAATACATCATCGGGTCTGATGTGGTCCGTATTTGACATGAGTTGCTATGAAAACGAAGGTGATTATGCCAATTGAACACTTAATCACCAGCACGGTATTGTTCACCGCATTATCCGCAACAGCAATGTGAAAACTGCTTTTCATAGGATATTCACTCACCTATTTGCTAGCAAAAACATACAGTAAAGTCGCTTCTGCGGATATGAGGACTGTGCTAGGAACGGAATATATTCAATACATGAACGGGCAACAAATAATCACCAATGAAGGCATACATGTGATCGATGCGAGTGCTAGGTTGACTTTTCAAACACTGACGTTCATGCAATAAAATCAAGGTAAAAAATGAAAAGAAGACGTTACAGGAAGAAAACACCGCCACTGAATATACATCTGTTTCTGTGTGCTCTTTATATCGCGGGTGCTGTTTTCATGGATTTTCACTTTATCGTTTTATTGATTGGATTGGTGATCCCTTACTTGGGGGTGATAACCCTATCCCCGTATGCGAAAGTCGTTCGGCTTTACAAAAAAGGGAACCCTGAGTGGGCGACAATCAACGTTAAAATAAAATCTCCTTTTTTAAATCCGTATATGACGATACCTATTATTATCATTACGATATTAGCAATATTTTTTATGGGCTATGACTATGTTTTTGCACGGCTTATAGTTCATTACGGTGTTTTTGAGGTTAGAGATGCACTGGCGATATTTCGTAGTGAAAACATCATTAATACCTACTTCAATCGCGATCACATAAATGCCTATGGCTATTTTATAGTAGGCTTGATTCACGCCATCACGCTATATCTGATCGCCCTCTATGCAACAACCTCCCTGTACCGATATAAGCAACAAACCATGTTCACTGGCGTTATTAGGCAAGCCACGCAAAGCAAAGAAACTTTGGAGTTTATCCGAACGCTCTCTTGGCGTGAGTTTGAGGAATTTGTCAGGGAGTTGTTCAAAAGCAAAGGGTTTGAAGCCCAAACGACAAAGTACGGTCTAGACAACGTGAAAGATATTATCCTGCAAAAGGACGGCATGAAAGCCATTGCACAATGTAAACACTGGAAAACAGAACAGGTTGGAATCGCAGTGGCAAGGGAAATGATTGGCGTATTGGAAGCAGATAAAGAAGCCACTCACGTTTTTTTAGTGACTTCGGGATCGTTCTCGAATGACGCTATTCTATTCAGGCAACAAGTCGCTGACAGGCTCACGTTGATAGACGGTAATGAGATAGTGAATCACTTTTTGAACTCGAAAAACTAAAATTAAGGGATTAAAGCCATCCTATGACGCTTAACTCAATAAAACGACATTTTATTTAAGATACCATCACAACAATATTAACAGATTGTTTAAAAGGCTGAGGCACGATGAAACCAGACGAAAACAAAAACACAATAGGTAGCTCATTTATTGCTGGCAAAGAAAAAAAATTTAAGCTAGATAAGAAAAAAGGGCGATACCTCATTGTACTGATAGTGGTTCTCGTTGCAGTTGCCGCTTTACTCTATTTAAAACCGACAACATCAGATAAAGAAATCCCTGAAACTGTAGACTTCTACAGTGATCTTGATAGCTCCGTAGCTGTATTCAAGAGCGAGGACAAGAAAGATCCACAAGCGCAAACGGCAACCAGTGAGTCAACTCCTGCACCAGAAGCAAATGCGAGTTCAACTGAGCTACCTCCTGCACTAGAGGCAAACAAAGCCGCTGAGAGCGCATCAGAAGCAAATGCGGGTTCAACGGAGTTAACTCCTGATCCTGACGCATTTAAAAAAGATTATGTCACAACCAAAGAACAGCAAGAAAAACAATTATCCGATCTATACCACAATGCAATTAACGGGAAAACATCGGAACAAGACTCACAACAAAATATCAGTTATGAAGGTCAACAGGTAATGATCCCTTACAATGAGGGTGAACAAACCAAAATATATTTGTACAAAAACTTTTCTGTGAAAATATTTCTTGGTAAGCAAAAAAACCAGAAAGATATTACGACTCTCGATTACTTTATTAACGGATCGGATGATAGTGATTCATATAAACTTCGTCTGTTACCAAACAACGTCTTGTTGCTGTCAAAAAACACAAATGTTGAGAGTTGGGGCGGTACTGACCTGTTTGTAACGACTGGGGGCAAAAACTATACTTTTATATTATTGAATGCGACTACGCCCTCTGAAAGAACAGACTCTATCCGATATATCAGCAACACCAAGAAATCAACAATCGCCAAAAAGTAGATTATGTACCCATGTAGCATTCAACATTGTAAGTCATTTTTTTATGCCCCCGTTTGGGGCTTTTTTTTACCACAAGAGTTCTCTCTATGAAAAATAAAATTAATATCATCGAAGTGACTGATGAAGTAATGATGATCCCTTACTCCTACGTCCTATGTCGTCACTTGACCGACAACCGCCTTGTGCGCGGGGAATCGGTGATAGGAACATACCAAAAAGAGCTTATTACCGCGCCAGAAACCAATCTGCCGTTTGCTACTGAGTACATAGAGTATGCTTGGATAGAAACGGAAGATGGGATGATTGTTGATCCGTGCGAGAATGTACGGTTGAACATGGCGGATATTAATCTGACAAAAAAAGAAAAAAACCATAATTATTTTGGGGCAGTCAACCCAACCGCTATCAACAGAAAACAGCTACCAAAACATTGCACCGCCAATGAAGTATTCACATTAAAGCAAGGTGCAGAGTCCGAAGCAGTTAGACGTATTTTAGATTATGAAAAAAACGTGACCGGATTAACTATGACGGAAGCTGCGTACATCGCTAACCTTCATCATTCGGATTATCTTGGTTATGAAAGAATCATTTTGAAATTGCTAGTTAACCGACACTTAGAAAAAATCATCAACAAAGATAACCTACAGAACCTGTTTTAAGTTTTCAGGCATTGATCCACTAGTGATAAAAAAACGCTTCTAAAGGGAAAAATAACAACCAAATCCGTACTCATCAACCTACGGAAACGAAATCATCAGGAGATGGGATAGACAACAGTACATTAAGTGTTGAAGAACAACCGGAATTATCTGCAAGGCTGAATGAAATTACGGCTAACGAATAAAATAAAGATCATGGAAGTCACCAATAGATTCAATAGGATCATCTATCTTTAATAAAAAAATATTGGTACAGAAATAAAACTGTACCAATAAATTAGATATTGAAAGTTAAAAAGTCAGGAGGTGACTAACAATATCTATTTTAAATTCAATCAAATAACAATTTATTATTTACTTGTATTTACATCATCTTTAATACAAAAGGCTTTGGAATCAAGGTAGTTTAGTGATTCATTCTCAAAATTATTTCTAAATTCCTTTACTGCAAGCTGACAACCTTGTTATGTTTTAAATTTCTGAGTATGAATACTGGCAAAATTATTTGTTGAATAAGGAGTTGAAAACATAGTAATAATTAATACCCACATATTATTCTCCTTTATTTATTATTAAAATAATTATTATCTATATTAATAATAGAAATATGAAGATTTTAAATTACTATGCTTCGATATTTCCCTAGTGTTGGAATTAAAGTTCAATTAATATTTTTATTTAAATTAAATATAAGTAACATATACAAAATAAAAAACACCTAAGTCTTAGGTGTTTTTAGATGAGAGCCTTTTAAAATTTATGATTAAATATAATAATCAATTGTTTATCAGTAAAATATAGACTTAATTTGTTGTGGGCACTAGACTATTTATTCAACTTGCTTCCTAAATTTCATTAATAGCCAATAAGTAATTCCAGCCACCAGAATAGAATTTAAAGAAGGGATGCCAAATCTAAAGATTACACCAACAAAAGTTCCAACAATACAGGCAATAATAGCCGACCAGCCAATGAGATGAGTCGATGAATCATTCGGCAGTAATCCTTGTTCTCTAGTTTCGTCTAATAATTTCCGACTCGTTTTCAAAATATAGTAGTCAACCAGCATCACACCTGCTATTGGGGGGAAAATAACGCCAAGCATGGAAAGGAAATCAACGAAATAGTTTAAAATACCAAACACCGATAATGATGTTCCTATCATTCCTAAAGATACTGTCAAAAAAACATAATTTGTTTTTTTCTTGCTAATTATTTTTATTGTATTAGATAATCCAAGTGATGAAGAATATAAATTAATATCATTTATTTTTATTGCGGATAATATTACTGATAGTAGACCTATCCATCCTGCGCTATGTGTCATTATAGTTACAATATCAGCGGTCTCTAATGCATGCGCCATTAATATGGCAATTGCATTAATAATAAATTCACCAACAATAACTGATAATGTTATCATCCAAAACACATGATTATTATTTTTACAGTATCGGCTTATATCGGGCGTAATTAATGCGCCAATAATAACTACTCCTGATATGATCGTAGTTCCTTCTCCAAGTGTCAGTGGATTACCTTTTGGTGAAGAATTCATTAAATCTAAATAGCATCCATCTTTAAATAAGTAAAAAATAATCCATCCGACAACCAAACAAAACAAAGGAACTGAAATTTTTGCTGTCCAACTCAATGCTCGAAAACCAAAAGCGACTAATACAGTTAATAATATTCCTGAAAAAGCAGTTATCCACCCAAAGTTAATTTTGTAATCTAATGCATAAGATAGTCCTTCCGCAAGAATTGAATTTTGCACGCCAAACCAACCAAGAAGGCTAATTGCTATTGCCAACCCGATTAATGCTGACCCTAAACGCCCAAATCCAGTCCATCTTGCAAGAAGACTAATTGATAATCCTTCTTTCATCCCTGCAAGACCAAGGCCAAGAGCAACAAATTCCAAAAGTAAACTACCTAAACATGTCGCAAGCATAGCGTTCCAGAAGGTCATTCCATGGCCTAAAGTGGCGCCTAACATAAACTGTGATAAAGCTGTTGCCATTCCCATACGCACCAAAGTTACATTAACTAAACTAACTCTTGCTTCCTTTGGAACTCTATCAAGAGAGTAAGTATCCTCCGATATTTTTCTTTTTATCATTTTTCTTCATCCTTGGTTATATGGTTGCATCAGAAAACATTTTCTTATTGGAAATAAAAAACATTCTAAAATTTAACCTTAGTAAGAAACTTATAACAAATACACCTAATTTTTAGGTGTGTTATCCTTATTTAATTAACTATTCTTAAGTTAGAATAAGTGAAATGGAGAATCAATATTATGACTAGCATCCAAAATAGCATTAAACGATATTCATCGTCGCCTCAATCGCTTATATCTTTTATGGAACATAGCGAAGAACATTGGTTCATAAAGGATACTGAATCACGATATATTTACATGAATAATACTGCATTAAGTTATTTTAATGTACCTAGTGGATTTAGTATGGAGGGTAGGTTAGATAAGGAAGTTCCATTGCAATCAAGTCAAGATCTTTGGCCTGAGCTTGTTGAGCATGATAAAAATGTTATTGAAAAAAACAAAATGTTATCAGCCATCGAAATTCATTATTATGGAAAGAGTAATAATCAGGTTCCCCATCTTTGCAATAAAAGCCCTCTTTATGATGATAAAAATCAAATAATTGGTCTTGTTTGTCATGGAAGAGCTATCGAGATCCCTACATGTTTGTATTATATGAATCGGTTAAATAGAAACACTATTCAATTTGATGCGCCTAATGACACCTTCACCAAAAGAGAATTGGAAGTTATTTTTTGGGCACAACAACGGCTCACTGCTAAAGAAATAGCGAAAAGATTAGACATTTCTTATCAAACAGTTGAAGGGCATTTGAAATTAATCTATAAAAAAGCTGATGTTCATAGTAATTTTCAGCTAATTGAATATTGTAAACATACAGGGCTAGATAGATATATTCCTACTGATTTTATTCGCAAAGGCGTACAGTTAATCAATTAGTGATTTATTTTTTATAGCTAAACACCTAATATTTAGGTGTGTTTTTTTAAAAAAAAGTAAGTAATCTAAAAATGTCTCTGAGAAGTTAGAGATCGGGATTATCACCCCGTAGAATCAAGACCGGCATGTAGTATAGTGCCGGCATCCTTCGCTCATCTCTTCTATGGTGGGCTGGATGGGGCAGCTGAAAAGCTGGCCGTTATCTTGATTCCGGTTGTGATAACCCTGTCCAGTCTACCGCCCAATCTCAATTCAAATCTGGGTGTCTAGACTTCTGCCTCAATTCTTTTTTTCAAGAGGAATGATGATGCACGAGTACGCTTTAGATTTTTTAAATAAAAATAAAAGAATTTTAATAATGAAACACCCTCAAAAACGGGGCTTTGATAGCTAATTTTGGCTGGCGAACTGGCCAATATCAGGGAAAAACCAAAAGGGAATATGTAGCGTCAATGACGCATATTCCCTTTTCTTTAATAAAAAAAAGATTTTTGATATTTCTATTTTTTCGTTTGAGAACAAGGGGAAATAATCATGATTCAACCCAACAAACACAGAACCACCTTTCGGCGATTAAAATCTGGTATGTTCGTTTTTCATAACGACGAAATTCTGAAAATCATCAAATTACGGGAGCGAAAAATGACCGAGAAAGGCTTGATGTATCATTTTGATGTTAATGGTGGTAACGGA
The DNA here is from genome assembly GCF_000429565.1 of Arsenophonus nasoniae DSM 15247. Taxonomy (GTDB): domain Bacteria; phylum Pseudomonadota; class Gammaproteobacteria; order Enterobacterales; family Enterobacteriaceae; genus Arsenophonus; species Arsenophonus nasoniae. The sequence continues at coordinate 4,255 of NZ_AUCC01000064.1, read as the reverse complement.
AGTCTTATAGGTGAAAGTGGCAAGCGAATATTTGTTAAAAATAAATGAAGACCTTCAGGCTATCTATTGAAAGATAAGTGTCGTTCAGGAGCAATAACCGAGTAAAGCAGTTGATCAATTTCGAGTTATCGTATTTAGCTAAAAAGCGGATCAGGTTTCGGTGATCATTGACACAATGAACCTGTCTTTATAAAAAAAGGGCTTATGATAGATAGGGGGCCCTAGATATAACCTTATAATTATTGAGTTACTGTAGTTGAGAAAAAGAAACAAGCGGTTTAAATTTGTTCGCCTTTTGTAGCCTTTGTATGTGCATGATAAGTTCCATCACACAAGCACTTATGCCTAAGGTGTCGATTGCGCGGGTTACAGCCACATACAGTAAGTTTAATTCATCATTGATATACGCATAATCTATCTGATCTGTCTTATTGCCAATTCTCTCTAGGTACTCAATCATTGAAGGGAAATCACCGTCAATCTCTACCACATTCCAATCTAAACCTTTTGATGAATGAGCAGTAACAAGTATTAAATCGGCTTCATCCTGAGATTTTATGGATGATTTAGTAATTGAATCAACAATATCGGTAACGTTGCTCCCGTGCTCGTCAATCAAAACAATAGCTCTGGTGAGAGTGGAATCAGTCGTAATTTTTGCAATTTTAACTAGAGCATCCCACGATGGGTATTTTTCCAAAATTGCTTTGTTTTTGATTTTTTCTTTTTCATTCAGCTTCAGATAGTAATAATCAACAATATCCCATAACGAATACTTCTCCACGCCGCCTACAAAGCAGATTTTTTTCCCTTTACTGCCAGCATCTATCGCATTGAAGATAACAGAAAGGTTACTCCGAGATATGATGGTTCTAGGGTATATTTCCTGAATGGTCTTTTTTGGTAGCAACCTATCCTCTTTGTACGCACGGAGAGGGATATTTTCACCTTTCAACCGCAAAACTACATTGGCAATGGCAGCAACTTTTCTCCCGAAGCGATAAGATTCAGTCAAACGCAACACCTTTGCGCCCTCACTGGCAGCAGCACTCAACACATCAAATGAGCCACGCCAACGGTTAATCATCTGGTGCGGATCACCAACATAAATCCGCATACAGCTACATTTATCCAGTAGTGCTTTCGTCACCATGTTTACGTCTTGAGCTTCGTCTAAAAGAATAATGTCGTACCATTTGTCTAATGATGGACCTGTTAATTGGTAATGTTTAATGAAGAAGTCAGGGGGGCATGGAAAATCATTTTCAGGATCAGCCTGTAAGCAGTATGCCTTTATTGCAATAGACAAGGCTTCAATCCTTTCAGGTTCTTTGTAAACCGTTTTCTTGTTTTGGCTTTCCTTTGGAACATGCGATATATTGATGCTTTCATCAGCAGAAAAGTAAAAATTTGAGAGCGTTTTATACACAATGAAACGCAAAGAGAATGACGTGATGTTAAATTCTTTCGCCAGATCAAAGATGCCAAAATTTAACTTAATCTTTTGCTTTAAGTCAGCAAAATAGCGATATGCGAGTGCGTGTGTCGTAACCACTTTCACGTTGTCAGGGAATTTGCGCTGTGCCTCTTGCTGTACGCCTTTGTTGTACGCTAAATACAAAATACGATGCTCTTTGTACTTTTCGGAAAACTTCTTAAGAATAAACGTCTTACCCGAGCCAGCATACGCCATACAGCAAACATAATTTGATTGGCAATTAAGGAAGTCTTGCTGTTCTCTCGAAATGGTAATCACATCACTCATATCATTTCCCGTGTAAAAACGTAAAAAAAAATTTTCCAACATACTGAAAGATGATTTTAAATTGGTAAACATAGAATTATTTTAAGTTTACAATTATCAATTAACGCAAAATATGGCTGTTTTATCATCACCATCTTGAAGAAGAAGCCACATTTTATGTGACTTCTTGCATGGAGAGAGTATTTTGAAACTTACAGAACTGGTAGGATAGTTGTAACTGCTTCCGAAGAAGACATAATACCGTTGACGATGTCAGGCGCATAGTACAGACCGATGGCAGCACCAACAGCAACCGCGAAAGTCATCAGAGATTGACGAACTACCGCAGCAGCGATACCAACAACCACAATCAGACCAACCAACACACGCCCCAACGAACCTTGCATGTATTGAGTGATTTGCAGCCAAACGTCTTTAAAGCCTGTTTGTTCAGTACCCTTCCCATAAGCAACTACGAGAGCCAGAGCAGCAACGGTGGCGATAGCGAGTACGATTAACATTACGTTCTTAGCATTGAACGATTTCATCAGTGGTGTCTTTACAGCTTGTACAGATTGACTCATGTTTCTTTCCTTTTTTCATTTTTACGAAAAGAGACGTAACCAGATTGGTTACAAAGTAAATATACGAAAAACCATACTATAGATTGCTTCATTACATGAAAGAAACGAACCAATAGTTTTTCAAAAACATACCAGTGCAGTAATAAAATATTGACCTATGGTTATTCTTTCGCCATTTCTTCGATGGTATTAATAAACTGTTCCATCGGTAATGCACCGATAATCGGTTTCATTTTTCCAGTTTTATTGTCAATAATAATGGTAGTCGGTGTTGCGGAAATACCTAACGCTTGGCTTTCTGCTTTATCATTTTCAATAATATTTTTTATTTCACCGCTTGCATCTTTCAAACATGCTTCGTATTTAGCAAGATCAAGTTTGTATTTTGCGGTAATCGCCGCATCCGTCAAATCGAGGTTTTTACTTCCCCAACTTGCAATAATATCCCAATAGTTCTTTTCGTCCTGTTTGCCAGCGCAAATGTATTTCTTCGCCTGTTCAGTCGCCATCGGTTCGTGCATTGGTAACGGGCTGTTTTTCCACTTCCAGTTCACCAGTCCTTCATTAGCAGAATCTACCAGAGATCTTGGGGTAGCAGCGAGGCGTTGGCAGTACGTGCATTGAAAATCCATGTACGTTACCAAAGAGAACCGTGCATCTTTGCTACCGTAGGTCAGCACGTCTTTGTTGATTTTGACGGTCTCGATATTCAAACTCGAATCCCTTGCTGGTTGCCTTTTCTGTTGTGGATGGCTAGGTACATTACTATTTTCAGAAAGTTCAATGATTTTATTAAAAGAAGATCTGAGTTTAGCTAGTTCTTTATTGCTAACCTCTTGCTGTTTCACAAGTGATGTCAATAATGCGTTGGTTTTCGTATTTGCTTGGTATAGCTTCCATATACCAAATCCAACTACTCCTATAACACTCACCACCAGTAAATACAGTGCAATAGGTAATTTAGTAGATAATGTATTATTCTTTTTTGAATCCATTAAAAAATACCTTTTTGATATAAGTTAGTTGACTGAATGCTGATAGGTTCACGTTGGTTGTCGATATACATTTTAAGGCGATAATCCCTCAAACTATTTGGTTCACCGCGAGTCAAAATGCTGAGTTCTTCTTCGGTAAGTCGGTAATTTGGATCTGAGCAATATTTGTTTTTGACTCTGATATATTCATCACGGATTGATTTGTTTTCAGGCGTTTCGTTGAGTAAATAACCATGCCAGTTTTCACCACAAAATGAAGGTGATTGGGTTTTTGTAAGATAACGGCCTTTGAAGTTCTTACCCGTTCTCTCTACGCTGGATAAGAGTAAGTCGGTATGAAAACTACGGTCGATAACAAGATGCTTTTTACCTTGTTCATAAATTTCATAGGGCGATGCGATAACATGCCGATAACCTTGTTCTCTCAAGGCTGCACCGCCCCTGTCTACGTTCTTCCAACTTTCGCGGTAAGTGTAATCAGGTGGATAATTCACTTTTACAGGTTTTATCGCAACGTTCTGACTGATTTTGCCTTTTTGTGAGCTATCAAAGTACGGTCCAGCAGAATCAATGATGATAGTGGATGTTTTGGCATAGTCACCGTTTTCTAGCCGTGAATTATTTGAATTACAGCCTGCAACCGCTAAGGTAAAGAACGTAGCACGCTACGCGTGAGCGGCGCAGCGGTGCTGCTTCGGGGATGTTAATGAGTTGAGTACTGTTTTATACTCTGCAGTAGGTTAATTTTTTTCAGGGATTCATCTCGATGGCTCGCAATAAATCTCCCAGAAAGCGTAAACCGGTTAAATCAGGCAGGCTGCCCGTCACTTCACGTGCCACAGCGCCTGTTTATCCGAAACGTTTTATGCTCTCTCTCCCACCCGAAAATGATGATGACAGACCGCCTGAATTTTTTTATGACACCCTAAAAG
>NZ_AUCC01000063.1 GCF_000429565.1 Arsenophonus nasoniae DSM 15247 | reverse complement strand
ATAAACATGATTACTTTAGCGGAATGGAATTCAAGGAGGGATAGGCCAAGAAGAATGGACACTGTCAGGGGATGGGTTAGAAATGGGTTAATCCAGCCTCCCCCGATCAAGGATGGCAGGGAATATTTAGTTGAAGAGTATGCAATCAAAGTTAACGGCGTTAACCAGGTTAGTCATAAAAGTATGTTGTTGCAAAGGATAGGTCATGACCAGAATCAGAAAAATAAAAAATCGGGATTTGCCCCCTAACCTATACAAAAGAAACGGGTATTATTCCTATAGAGACCCACGTACTCGTAAAGAATACGGTTTGGGTAGAAACAAAGCCTATGCAATTAACGAGGCTATCAGTGCTAATCAATTATTACTTAATACAGAGAAAGTTAAGCCACTGACAGAAAGGATAGATGGACAAGGAAGTGTCTATTTCCATGAGTTTTTAGATAGATATGAAGAAATATTGAAAACAAGAGGATTAAGAGAGAAAACATTAAAAGACTATAAGCAAAGAATAGGTGTGATCAGAAAAGGATTTGTTAATGCGCCGATTCAAAACATAACCACAAAAGAGATTGCGGATTTTCTTCAGTTATCAATTAATGAAGAAAGAATAACAACTGCGAAACTAATGCGCAGTTTATTAAATGATTGTTTTAGAGAAGCAATATCATTAGGACTAATACAAATAAATCCAGTGACATCAACAAAGACGCCAAAAATAAAAATTCAAAGAGCAAGATTATCTTTAGAAGATTTTAATACTATTTTAGGTTTAATAAATAATGGCCATCATTGGTTAACTCATGCTATGAAATTAGCGCTTGTTACAGGGCAAAGAGTATCTGATGTCTCTAAAATAAAATATAAAGATATTCATGATGGGAAATTATGGATAATCCAACAAAAAACAGGATCAAAAATAGCAATCCCTCTTGATATTGAACTTTACGGAATTAAATTATCAAAGACTATTGCAGATTGTGTAAATAATTCAGAGTTTGTCATTAATAATAATGGAAATAAAATTACTGTAGAAAGAATATCAAAAGAATTTAGAAGGTTCAGAGATATTTCTCAATTAAATTGGGTAGGTGAGCCACCCTCTTTTCATGAAATTAGAAGCTTATCTGCTAGACTCTACACTGAAACAATGGGTAGCAATTTTGCGCAAAAGCTACTAGGACATAAGTCGGCCACAATGACAGCAAAATATCAAGATGATAGAAATAATAGTTGGATTGAGATTTAAATTTTAATGGATGAATAGTGACTTATAGTGATAATTTTGTTTTATCACATTGATTTTTAATGATAATTAATAATGGCAACTAAAGGCGCATTAGGATCCCAATCTTGTTTAGTGATGAAATACTCCCAACCCGTCGTTCTATGCGGCGCAGTCAACGTCCAATGAAAGGTATTTTTACCGGGTGAAACATCAACCTTAGTCCAACGAGTTGCACTCTGCTCATCTAACTCACCAAACCAACGATGTCCAGCACTTGCGATTTTTCCATCAGCGGGTCCACGGCGAGGAAAACCTTTCCGACCTTCTACCGATTGTGGTTCAACCATAACCTGACCACAATTACCGTTTTTACCTAATGAACAAAGATAAGCGCGGCTCGAAGGAAAATCGATATAACCATGCATAGGATTGGGGAGAGTATTAGCGTTAGCAAAACTTATAACACTAATTAATACTAATATTGCTAGTGATAACATTGCAAATGATAATTTTATTTTCATTCTGTTTATTCCGTAATTAGCTAATTTTATTTATTAAAAAATAGTTAGTAGACATAATGAAAACTACCGTAAAATTATCATTTAATAACGACTATAATATCAATAAAAATAATATAATTAATTAATAAAAAATAATTAATTATAAATTACATTGATGTTAAATAGTTTCTATCACTTGAGAATTAAATATCACTAATTTATATTAATAATACTTTAATTAAATAACCAATTCATTGAAAATAAAAATAATTCATCAAAATAAAAATGATAATTAGCAATAAATTATCTTTTAGTTGTTTATTATTAATAACAGCTTTACCAAAGGTTAAGCTGCTTTAAAAATAATTAGCATAATTATATTAAAAAGTTCCAAGCCACAAATTTATACTCATTAATAATCCTAGCCAACATCATCATGATCTTTATTAAGCCCAAAATGGCGATAAGCATGATCAGTCGCTATTCGACCACGGGGAGTACGCTGAATAAATCCTTGTTGAATAAGAAAAGGTTCAAGAACATCCTCTATAGTTTCCCTCTCTTCTCCAATTGCGGCAGCCACGTTGTCTAATCCTACCGGCCCCCCCATAAATTTATCAATAATCGCTATCAATAATTTACGATCAAGATAGTCAAAACCAGCGGTATCAACATTAAGCATATCTAATGCCTGTGCAGCGATTGTGCCGTCGATAATACCATTGCCTTTTACTTGAGCAAAATCTCTTACTCGCCGCAACAAACGATTAGTTATTCGTGGCGTTCCTCGTGAGCGCATCGCAATTTGTCTCGCGCCGGCATCAGAGATTTCTAACCCCATAAAACCAGCGCTACGTAAGACAATCGTTTGTAAATCATCAACATTATAAAATTCTAGCCGCTGGACAATACCAAAACGATCTCTAAGCGGAGAAGTCAATGAACCAGCTCGGGTTGTTGCACCTACTAGTGTGAAGGGCGGTAAATCGATTTTAATCGAACGAGCAGCAGGTCCTTCTCCAATCATGATATCTAATTGGTAATCTTCCATTGCCGGGTAAAGAATTTCTTCAACAACCGGTGATAACCGGTGAATTTCATCAATAAACAGTACATCATTCGGCTCTAAATTGGTTAACATTGCCGCCAAGTCGCCCGCTTTTTCCAACACCGGGCCAGAAGTGGTGCGTAAATTAGAGCCCAATTCATTTGCTACAATACCGGCTAATGTCGTTTTACCAAGCCCTGGTGGGCCAAAAATCAGCAAATGATCAAGCGCTTCAGCGCGTAATTTAGCTGCCTGAATAAAGATTTCCATCTGTTGGCATACCTGAGGCTGGCCGACATATTCAGTAAGTAATTTTGGCCTAATAGCGCGATCAATCACTTCTTCATCAGGTAAATTTTCAGCAGAAACTAAACGATCAGCCTCAATCATAGATTTGTCCCTTACTTATCATTTATAATGCGGCTCGCAATGCTTCACGGATCAATGCTTCACAGTTTGTAGCCCCATTAGCAACTCTACCAATCATACGGCTCGCATCTTGTGGTTTATAGCCTAAAGAAATTAATGCAGAAACTGCCTCTGCTTCAATATCATGACTATTTTGTTTTGCGGCTGACGAGCCGGGTAAATCTATTGCACTTTGTTTAAATAGATCGCCATTAAGTCCTTTAAAACGGTCTTTCATTTCAACCACCAGCCGTTCTGCGGTTTTTTTGCCAACACCCGGTAATTTTACCAAGCTAGCAATCGCTTCTTGTTCTATCGCTGAAACAAATTGATAAGCCGACATACCGGATAAAATGGCCAGGGCTAATTTAGGACCTACCCCATTCACCTTAATTAATTCACGAAATAATGCCCTTTCTTGCTTATCATTGAAGCCATAGAGAAGCTGCGCATCTTCACGCACAATAAATTGAGTCAACAAAACCACTTCCTGGCCAATTTCAGGTAATTCATAAAAACAGGTCATTGGCATATGAACTTCATAACCTACACCATTTAGTTCGAGTAAAACAATAGGCGGTTGTTTTTCCAAAATAGTGCCTCGCAAGCGACCAATCACATCGATTTCCTCTTTTAGGTTATTCTGTTAATGCTTATATTATAAAAAAATACTGGATTTATATCCAGTTATTAACGCAATCGTCCTTTGGCCAATAATAGACGAGGATCACCCATTCGAACCAAATTTTGATTAAAATGACAATGCGTAATCGCAATAGCTAAAGCATCAGCAGCATCCGCTTGAGGATGCGATGACAATTTTAATACTGAACATACCATATGCTGAACCTGTTTTTTTTCAGCTGCTCCAGTGCCTACAACAGATTGTTTTACTTGTCTGGCCGCATATTCAAAGACTGGCAATTGGTTATTAACTGCAGCTAAAATTGCCACTCCTCTTGCTTGACCTAATTTTAGAGCAGAATCGGCATTTTTTGCCATAAACACCTGTTCGACAGCAAAACTATCCGGTTGATACTGAGTAATAATTTCAATAATACCAGCATAAATACGTTGTAAGCGGGTTGGCAGATCGTCAACCTGGGTACGTATACAACCACTACCTAAATAGATCAATTGTCGACCTTGTTGACGAACAACACCATAACCGGTAATACGAGAACCAGGATCGATCCCAAGAATAATCGCCATATTCTTGACTCACTGAGTAGGTTAAACATGCAAAGAAAAAGCATACTGATAATCAGCATGCTATCTCTTAATATAAAAAGTTGATTTAATTATAGCTGAGCCGCAACTTCATCTGAAATTTCCCCATTATGATACACTTCTTGTACATCATCAGAATCTTCCAGCATATCAATTAAACGCAGAAGTTTAGGCGCAGTGTCAGCATCTAAATTTGCTTTGGTTGACGGGATCATGGTCACTTCAGCAGCTTCAGCCTTAAAACCTGTCGCATCTAAAGCATCTTTTACGCTACCAAAGTTTTCCAGCGTCGTATAAATATCGATTGCACCATCATCATAAGATTCGACGTCATCTGCACCAGCTTCTAATGCCGCTTCCATCAAGCTATCTTCATCAATGCCTGGCGCATAAGAGATCACGCCGCGTTTGGTAAATAAATAAGCCACAGAGCCATCGGTACCTAAATTACCACCGCATTTAGTAAAAGCATGGCGTACGTCAGAAACAGTACGATTACGATTATCGCTTAAGCATTCAACCATAACAGCCGTACCGCCTGGGCCATAGCCTTCATAAATAATCGTTTCCAGATTATCATTTTCATCACTACCGACACCACGTGCGATTGCTCGATTTAAGGTATCTCGCGTCATATTATTAGATAACGCCTTATCAATCGCCGCACGCAATCGTGGATTTGATGCAGCATCACCACCACCTAAACGAGCCGCTGTTACCAGTTCACGAATAATTTTAGTAAAAATTTTACCACGTTTAGCGTCTTGCGCCGCTTTGCGGTGTTTGGTATTGGCCCATTTACTATGACCTGCCATGAAATATCTCCCAAAATACGTCAATAAAAATCATTTTAGAACAAATTCTTCAATCGCCCGACGGTTACTCCATGACTTGGTCAATGCCGCAGCTTCGGCAGCAGGTAACCAACGAAAAGCCAAATGTTCTATCAATAAAAAATCTTGCTCTTGCGGCAAAGCCAAAGAAAACCAATGCTCTTTACATTGGGTTACACCCGGCGCATAACGATGGCGAAATTTTAAAAAAATATCAAAATAGAGACTGCGTTGCAGATCAACTAACAATAAATGCTGTTTAATAATATCAATACCTATCTCTTCTTTAACTTCACGTAATGCTGCTTCTCTTGGTGTTTCGTTATCCTCTAGACTACCGGTAACAGATTGCCAAAAATCAGGATCATCACGCCGCTGTAGCATCAGTACTTGGCGACTTGATTGCACATAAATGACAACTAATACTGATTCCGGCCGTTTATATTGCATAATATTTATTTAATTTTCTCGACAACCGTTATCGCCAATTCCGCTAATGCGGCCGGATTCGCCTTACTGGGCGCATCGGTCATTAAACAGGCTGCTGCGGTGGTTTTAGGAAACGCAATTACATCGCGAATATTTTCTGTTCCCGTTAACAACATAACCAGCCTATCTAAACCGAATGCTAAACCAGCGTGTGGTGGCGTTCCATATTGCAATGCCTCCAATAAGAAACCAAATTTGTCTTGCTGATCTGTTTGGCTAATATTGAGAATTTCGAAAACAGCTTGTTGCATCTTATTATGGTGAATACGCACTGAGCCACCACCTACTTCATAACCATTAATGACCATATCGTAGGCATTAGCAACCGCCGCTAGAGGATTAGCTTGCAATTGTTCAGGTGTAAAATCTTTTGGTGCAGTAAAAGGATGATGCATGGCATTAAGTTCTCCATGTTCATCTTCTTCAAACATGGGGAAATCAATAATCCATAATGGTTTCCAACTGTTATTTTGGGTAATTGCTAAATCACGCCCTACTTTCAACCGTAACGCTCCCATCGCATCATTGACCACATTTTGTTTGCCGGCGCCAAATAGCAAAATATCACCTGCTTTAGCTTGGGTACGTGCTAACAAATTATCAATTACATGTTGTGGCAAAAACTTAGCTATCGGGCTTTGAATATCTGCCTGATTTTCAGCTAGTGAATTGACTTTCATCCAGGCTAACCCTTTTGCGCCATAGATAGCTACAAATTCAGCATAACCATCCAGTTGTTTACGCGTTAGCGTCGCTCCGCCTGGAACGCAAAGGGCAGCAACACGCCCTTTCGGATCATTGGCAGCCTCTGCAAATACTTTAAATTCGACTAGGTTAACCAAATCAGCAATATCAATTAATTCTAAAGGATTACGTAAGTCTGGTTTATCTGAACCATAACGCTGCATGGCCTCAGCAAAAGTCATGACTGGAAAAGTACCTAATTCAATACCTTTATTTTTCTGCCATAAATTACGGATCAAACGCTCCATGACTTCACGAACTTGCTCAGCGGTCATAAAAGAGGTTTCTACGTCTATCTGAGTAAATTCAGGTTGGCGATCAGCACGTAAGTCTTCATCACGAAAACATTTCACTATTTGATAATAACGATCAAAGCCGGACATCATCAATAATTGTTTAAAAAGTTGTGGTGATTGCGGCAGAGCATAAAATTCGCCTTTATGAACACGGCTTGGGACAAGATAATCACGCGCCCCCTCCGGTGTTGCTTTCGTCAAAATAGGCGTTTCAATATCAACAAAACCTTCCGCATCCATAAAACGACGCACAAAACTGGTAATCTTTGCACGCTCTCTCAAGCGCGTTGCCATTTCCGGCCGACGTAAATCAAGATAACGATATTTTAATCTAATTTCCTCGGAATTTTGTTGATTGCTATCTATCGGTAACGGTTCAGAACGATTAATGATTGTTAATGCTTCTGCAACAATTTCAATCTCACCAGTCGGGATTTCTTTATTAATTTGTTCACGTTTTCGTACCATACCGGTAATTTGGATACAAAATTCGTTACGTAATTGTGACGCTTGAGTAAAAAGTTCGGCATGCTTTTCCTGCAGAAAAACAACTTGAACTAAACCTTCGCGATCTCTCATATCGACAAAAATTAATTTACCTAAATTGCGCTGGCGATTCACCCAGCCACAGAGAGTAACCTTTTGTCCGACGTGAGCAACACCTAATTGCCCACAATAATTTGTCCGCATACGATATCCTTTTACTCATCATACTCAACTTGCAGAGTCGCTTGCACTAATCGTTTTAGTGCTATTTATTTAAACGCAATAAAAAAATATCGCTATTATACAGAAAATTCCATTGGGAAATAAGTATGCCTTATCATATTGGATAAATAACTTTTACCGTTTTCGCAATTGCAGAGCTTTTTATTGATTTAAATACTATATTTATGGTAACAGTTGAAGCTTTGAGATGTATCATTATTTCGCTGTTTTGCTTAATAAAATTGGGGAAAAAAAATGGTTAGTTCTCTGTACATTGTATTTAGCGCTTTAATATTGCTTAAGTTATCTTTGGAAGTCATTAAACTGAGAACTCAATATCAAGTGACTTACGGTGATGGTGGCTTTTGTGAATTACAAATAGCAATACGCGTTCAGGGTAATGCAATTGAGTATATTCCTATCTCTATGCTGTTATTATTAATGATGGAGATGAATGGCGCACCTGTTTGGGCTATTCATCTTTGTGGATTAATTTTTATTATTGCCAGAATTCTCCATTACTTTGGTCTAAAACATAGGGAACGCACTTGGCGCTATTTTGGTCGAATAACCACCTTTAGTTCTATGATTTTAATGATCCTGGTTAACATTTATTATTTGCCTTGGATCCAAATTTTCTCGTTTGATCTATAATATCATACTTATTTCATTAACATGGGCATACTTAAGGCTTTGCCATGTTAATGAGATTTAGTGTATGTACTAACTTAAAATCTGTTAGAATAAATTACCGTTTGCTATTTAATTGATTCATAAGTTATGCCTAGCCATATTTTAAATAAACAGAAAGACACCCTGTTTGCTACCCCTATCGCTAACTTGGGTGACTGGCAATTTGATGATAAAGTTGCCGAAGTCTTTCCTGACATGATCAAGCGCTCAGTTCCTGGCTATTCAAATATTATCACTATGATTGGCATGCTTGCGACCCGTTTTGTCACAGCCAATAGCACTATTTATGATCTCGGTTGCTCATTAGGTGCAGCCACATTATCGATTCGCCGTAATATTAAAGCTGAAAATTGTAAAATAATTGCTATTGATAATTCTGCCGCTATGATCGAACGTTGCCAGCGATATGTTTATGCTTATAAAGCGAATACGCCGGTTGAAATTATTGAGGATGATATTCTCAATACTAATATCCAAAATGCCTCAATGGTGGTATTAAATTTTACCTTACAATTTATTGCCCCAACTGTTCGACAGCAATTAATTAACCGTATCTACCAAGGACTGAATCCTGGTGGTGTCCTAGTGTTATCTGAAAAATTTAATTTTAGCGATAAGAAAATTGAGTCTTTACTGTTTAATATGCATTATGATTTTAAGCGCGCCAATGGTTATAGTGAACTCGAGATAAGTCAAAAACGTAATATGCTAGAAAATACCATGTTACCTGATTCGATTGACAACCATAAAGCACGTCTACGTGCTGCCGGGTTTGATCATTGTGATTTATGGTTTCAATGTTTTAATTTTGGTTCATTACTCGCTATCAAGGGTCAAGATTGATGATAGATTTTGGTCATTTTTATCAACAAATCGCAATCGGGCCGCTAAGCCACTGGCTAGAAACACTACCATGCCAAATTGAACAATGGAAAAAAACAACGCAACATGGACAATTCAACAGTTGGCAAAAAATAGTGCAAAATCTGCCCAACATAACGCCCACTGACTTAGATCTAAAAACTGCAGTTATGGCCAAAAATGAGTACCCACTTTGTCCTAAAGAGAAGCAACGCATTACCCAACTATTAAAAAGCCTGATGCCCTGGCGTAAAGGCCCGTTTTCCCTTTACGATATTGACATTGATTGCGAATGGCGATCGGACTGGAAATGGCAACGTATCCTACCTTATCTTTCACCATTAACAGATAAATTAGTACTTGATGTCGGCTGCGGTAATGGCTATCACATGTGGAGAATGGTTGGTGAAGGCGCGAAAATGGTTATCGGTATTGATCCCACCCAACTATTTTTATGTCAGTTTGCAGCAGTACGTAAATTAATTGGTAATAATCAACAAGCTTATCTATTGCCCCTAGGCATTGAACAACTACCGTCACTTGCTGCCTTTGATACTGTGTTCTCAATGGGGGTACTTTATCATCGGCGTTCACCGTTAGATCATCTCTATCAACTAAAAAATCAATTAGTTTCTGGTGGTGAGCTAATACTTGAAAGTTTAGTTATTGACGGTGATGAAAACCAATGCTTAATACCTAATGATCGTTATGCTCAAATGCGTAATGTCTATTTTATTCCATCAGCAAAAATGCTTAAAATCTGGTTAGAAAAATGTGGCTTTTGCGATGTGTATATTGTTGATCAAACAGTAACAACCCTAGAAGAACAGCGTAAAACAGCCTGGATGGAAACTGAATCATTAGCAAATTTTCTGGCCCCAAATAACATTCATTTGACAGTTGAAGGTTATCCGGCTCCTTTACGCGCTACTTTAGTTGCCAAAAAAAGATAAACATGACGGTATTAAATACCGTCAATACACTAAGCTTACTTATTGGTCATAATTGGTAATCGTTAATAAATTTTTCATTGCTTCCACCACATCCCTATCGACACAATAATGGGTAAATTCATCCATCTCCATATTGGCACTCATCGTAACTCCTGCTTTGCGGTAATTCATGCTCGACGGCATCACTTTTCCAGCAGAAGTATGTACTTCGGGTAAACCTGCATCAATAAATTTCTGTAAATTTGACAATTTCACCCCAGCACCAGCCATGATAATCGGCCCATTGGGGGTTTTGCCAGCTAATACATTTAATTCTTTCAATAACGGTAAACCTAATTCCGCATTCTGTTGCTGACCTGAGGTTAATATACGTGCAACACCAAGTTCTGTCAGTTGTTCATAAGCTTGTTTTGGGCTAATGCACATATCAAAAGCGCGATGAAAAGTAACAGCCATATCACCAGATAATGCTTTTAAAATACGCATGCGGGGTATATCAATATGTCCTTCTCGATTTAATATGCCATATACGACACCGGGAAAACCTAACTGTCTGATAAGGCTTATATCATGTTTAATAGCTTCAAACTCGCTATCATTGTAACAAAAATCCCCTCCTCTAGGACGTACAATTGGATGAACGGGGATATTTACTGTATCTATAGTCTGTTTTAAACAACCATAACTCGGTGTTAATCCGCCTTCAGCTGGACTGGAACAAAGTTCAATACGATCTGCGCCAAATTCTTGCGCAATTAGGGCACATTCAGCCCCATAGCAGCAAATTTCAAGGGTTATCATAATACTGCCACCTCTGATTAATTATTGTTATTTCTATTTTTTAGTTATCAATTAATAAGCATACTATTCTGCAAATAAAATACCCATTTTTCAAACTGTAATTACGACAAGTAATTAATTTTAATCAAAAAGGATAATATTTTATTATAAAAGGCCATTAACTTTTAATAATAAATTTTCAATATACTTTTAACTTTTCATGAAGATAAATTTTAATATGCAAAATAAAGAGACTTAACATAGCCTATTTTTTAAATTAATATTTCTAATCAAAATTGCAATTTTACAATCAATGCTATTTTTTAAAGTTAGATAATGCAAAAATTCTCAAATAGCATTTAGTATGATGATAAAAAGCGATCCTATCTGATATTATTTTACAATAGAGTTATCAATCAAATAGTTGATTAGTAGCATGTGAATAGCTAATTATGGTATAAAGCCAGCTATTTTTTATCTCGACCCTCATAGCTGTATCTTACTAAGTCGAAAACGACAGCTATCTTCATCATTAAGGTAATCAGGTGAATATTCAGGCTCTTCTTTCAGAAAAAATTAGTAATGCATTAGTCGCCGCAGGCGCGCCTAAAGGTAGTGATGCACATATCCGCCCTTCAACAAAAGCCCAATTTGGTGATTACCAAGCTAATGGTGTCATGTCAGCTGCTAAAAAAATCGGTATTCCTCCACGTCAGTTAGCGGAAAAAATGCTACCGCTACTGAAGCTGGAAAATATTGCCAGTAAAGTTGAAATTGCGGGACCGGGTTTTATTAATATTTTTCTTGATAAGCAATGGATAGCAAAACAGATTGAACTTACCTTACAACATGAAAAATTGGCTATTAATAGCGTTACGCCACAAACCATTATTATTGACTATTCGGCCCCCAATGTCGCAAAACAGATGCATGTTGGCCATTTACGTTCTACCATCATTGGCGATGCTGTCGCTCGCACATTAGAGTTTTTAGGTCATAAAGTAATTCGTGCTAACCATATCGGCGATTGGGGCACCCAGTTTGGTATGCTAATTGCGTATCTGGAAAAAGTTCAGCAAGAGAATGCTACCAATATGGCCTTAGCGGATCTGGAAACTTTCTATCGTGAAGCTAAAAAACATTATGATGAAGATGAAAATTTTGCTGAATTGGCACGTAATTACGTGGTTAAACTGCAGTCTGGTGATGAATATTGTCGTAAAATGTGGCACAAATTGGTTGATATTACCATGGCGCAAAATCAACAAACCTATCAGCGTTTAAATGTCACGCTGACTGAAGACGATGTGATGGGTGAAAGCTTATATAATAATATGCTGCCTGATATTGTCGCTGATTTAACGGCTAAAGGGTTAGCTGTTGAAAGTGATGGCGCTATGGTTGTCTATTTGGATGAATTTAAAAATAAAGATGGCGATGCCATGGGGGTGATCATCCAGAAAAAAGATGGTGGCTATCTCTATACGACAACAGATATTGCCTGCGCAAAATATCGTCATGAAATACTTCACGCCGATCGCGTGTTGTATTATACCGATTCACGACAACACCAACATCTCATGCAAGCTTGGGCTATTGTACGTAAAGCCGGCTATATTCCTGATACAATGTCATTAGAGCATCACATGTTTGGTATGATGCTAGGTAAGGATGGTAAACCGTTTAAAACTCGCGCCGGCGGAACTATCCGGCTCGCCGATTTACTTGATGAAGCGATTGAGCGTGCAGCTCATCTTATCCGTCAAAAAAATTCAGCTATGCCAGAAAAAGAGTTACAATCGATTATCCAGGCGGTTGGTATTGGTGCAGTAAAATATGCCGATCTATCGAAAAATCGTACCACTGATTATATTTTTGACTGGGACAATATGTTAGCTTTTGAGGGTAATACCGCGCCTTATATGC
Source organism: Arsenophonus nasoniae DSM 15247 (assembly GCF_000429565.1). GTDB lineage: Bacteria > Pseudomonadota > Gammaproteobacteria > Enterobacterales > Enterobacteriaceae > Arsenophonus > Arsenophonus nasoniae. The sequence goes on along the minus strand of NZ_AUCC01000063.1, from coordinate 4,750 downwards.
AATATGCCTATACCAGAGTGGCCTCAATTTTTAAGCGAGCTAAGATTAATCCGGCAACCTTAACCGCGCCGGTGATATTGGCCAATGAATATGAGCAAGTGCTAGCGATACGTTTATTGCAATTTGAAGAGACAATACTCACTGTTGCTCGCGAAGGTTTACCACATATTATGTGTTCTTATTTATATGATCTGGCTGGTTTATTTTCTAGTTTTTATGAACATTGTCCAATTTTGAATGCAGAAAATGACGCATCAAAACAAAGCCGATTAAAACTGGCGTTACTAACGCAAAAAACCTTAAAAATTGGTCTAGACACATTAGGAATTGAAACGGTAGAAAGAATGTAATCCTTTACTGGCTATAGGCTGCCAATAGCGCAGCCTACTAATTATATTATGCTGCTTAAGCCAAAAATCATTATCGTGGTAGCGATAAAATAGACGGTTAAGCCAACATAATGGTCAGAAAATAAAAGAAACAAATGATACGATCATTAACAATGCAACAATCGCAGTACATAAACCATACTTAAAATCGGTATCCATAACCTCACCTCACTATTCTCACAGCTTTATTCATAAATTCGCTAATGAAAAATCATTTAATGTCATAACATCATACAACAAAAAAACTATTTTTTATTATATCATCAAGGAAATATTGATTAACACTTTTGTTTTTATAACAAATCAGACAAAATGAACAGTTTACTGATAATTTAATTATCAGTGGGTTATTTTTATAGTTTAATGATAGTCGTTTTTAAATAATAGTAATGGATTTGGAAATGGTGCAGGAGTCTTTTTAACATGGCAACAATTAAGGATGTGGCAAATTTGGCGGGGGTTTCAACTACCACCGTATCTCATGTAATTAATAACACCCGTTTTGTTGCCAAAGAGACAAAAACGAGTGTTTGGGCAGCCATTAAAACACTTAATTATTCTCCCAGTGCCGTTGCTCGTAGTTTGAAAGTTAACCATACTAAATCCATTGGTTTACTGGCTACCTCTAATGAAGCCCCTTATTTTGCAGAAGTCATCGAGTCAGTAGAAAACAACTGTTATAGTCAAGGATATACATTAATCCTGTGTAATTCACATAACAACCTCAATAAACAGCAAGCCTATTTACAAATGTTAGCGCAAAAAAGGGTTGATGGTTTATTGGTAATGTGCTCCGAATATCCAAAACAACTACTCCAGATGTTAGAGGAATACCGTAATATTCCAATGGTTGTGATGGATTGGGGGCAAGCTCATGGTGATTTTACCGATGTCATCATTGATAATGCGGTTTATGGCGGTTATCTTGCCGGGCGTTATCTGATTGAACGCGGGCATCGTGATTTAGGGATTATCTCTGGACCATTAAAACGCAATACTGGCAGTGGCCGGCGGCAAGGCTTTCTCAATGCCATGAAGGAAGCTAACATCCAGCCACTGGATAAATGGATTGTTGAGGGTGATTTCGAGCCAACTTCCGGCTACGACGCGATGAAGCAAATTTTAAATCATCAACCAAGACCGACCGCTATTTTTTGTGGTGGTGACATTATGGCAATGGGGGCTATCTGTGCAGCGAATGAATTAGGCATTCGGGTTCCACAAGATATCTCTATTATTGGCTATGACAATGTTCGCAATGCACGTTTTTTTACGCCAGCACTAACCACCATTCATCAACCTAAAGAACGTTTGGGTCAAATGGCTTTTACTATGCTGCTGGATCGTATTTTTAATAAACGCAAAAATGCGCAAACTATTGAAATACATCCTGAGCTTATTGAACGCCGTTCGGTTGTCGATGGTCCATTTATTGACTACCGCAGATAATCGCTAGATTTAAATTTCTTCAATTAGCTAGCCACTCGGCATTCAGCGTTTCGCTATTACCTAAATAATCAAGTAACCAACTCAAGGTCGGAGAACGTTTTTCTTCATTCCAAATAACACAACACGGACTATCAGGTAAGGGTTGCTTAATCTGTAAAGTTTTTAATTCATTTTTGCGGCAAAGTTGCTCTACCCGATGTTTAGGCGCAAATCCTAAACATAACCCATTTTTTAAACAAGCTAAACCACTTTCCCAATCTGGCACAATAAGCCGTTTTTGGTTATCCAATGCCCAAGTTTCTCGCTTTGGCAAGTAGCGAGAGGTATCTTCTAAACATAAACTCGGATACTGACGTAATTGTTGATCACTAATTAGACCGTTCATTTGTGCTAAAGGATGATTTATGCTGACAACACATGACCAGGGCATAAAGCCCATATCACGAAAACTATATCTATCACCAATCGGGGAGGCGCGAGTGGCACCAATCGCAATATCTACTCGAGCATCGACCAACGACTCCCATACACCATTATAAACTTCCTGTTGAATAAAAAGTTCAATATCAGAAAAGTGACGATAAAAATCTAATATTAATTGCAATATTCTCTCGGGCTTAACAACCCGATCAATAGCAATACTAAATTGTCCATGCCAACCATTGGCAATCTGTTGACACTGATGGCGTGTTTCACGCATTGTTTTGATAATATGGCGCGCATTTTTAACGAAAAATTTACCGGCATCAGTAAGAACAACATCACGATAACGTCGTTCAAACAAAGGAACGGCCAGCCACTCTTCCAGTTGTTTTACGGTATAACTTACTGCAGAGGGAACTCTATGTAACTCAACGGCAGCGGCACTAAAACTGCCCGTTCTTTCAACGGCATCAATCACTTCAAGGGAATACTCTGACCACATAGCCTCTTACCTGTCAAAATATTTGATAACAATATGCAAATAATAACGCTTCACAACAAAAATTCATCTCTTATACAATAAAAAGCGATATTTGATATTATTTAATTTATTGATACCAATATGAATAAAAATAACCCCAATAAACATAATTTTGGCTTTATGCTTTATCTAGCTGGCTTAAGTATGCTCGGTTTTTTGGCCATTGATATGTACTTACCTGCTTTTAGTATAATGCAACAACAACTCAACACCTCAGCAAATACCATCAGTGCAAGTCTTAGTCTATTTTTATGTGGTTTTGCCTTCGCACAACTTAGTTGGGGGCCGCTTTCCGATCGTATTGGTAGAAAACCCGTTTTATTAATTGGGTTGGCACTATTTATTTTTAGCTGTCTAACAACACTCTGCATCACTAATGGTACACAATTACTTATTTTGCGATTTATTCAAGGTATTAGCGTTTGTTCAACAGCAGTCATTTGGCAGGCTTTGGTCATTGATCGTTTTAGTGGCCACTATGCTAAACGGGTATTTGCTACCATTATGCCTTTAGTTGCACTATCGCCCGCATTAGCCCCTCTATTAGGTGCCTGGATCCTTACTAGTAATAGCTGGCAAATGATATTTTTTAGTTTAGCTATCATCGGAATATTGCTTTTTTTGGCCACCCTTTTATTACAGGAAAAAAAACGTTTAGAAAAAACACAGAAAATAAAATCCACCACCTCTTTTATCACCTTCCTACGTTCTGCCGTATTTAGTGGTAATGTATTAATTTATGCCGCCTGTAGTGCCGGATTTTTTGCCTGGCTAACAGGCTCTCCATTTATTTTAACTGAAATGGGATATAATCCGCAGGATATTGGCATCAGTTACGTACCTCAAACCATCGCTTTTATGTTCGGTGGCTATGGTGGACGTTATTTCATAGCCAAAATAAAAAACCAAATCTTGCTGCCAATGATTCTTATCGGTTATGCACTAAGTGTATTGATTATCTTTATTCTTGCTATTTTTTCACAACCTAATTTATTTACTCTGTTACTACCTTTCTGTTGCATGGCTGCGATGAATGGTGCTTGCTATCCTATTGTGGTATCAAATGCATTAAGTGTTTTTCCTAAAGTCAGTGGTAAAGCCGCAGCGTTACAAAATACTCTCCAGCTAGGTTTATGTTTTGCGGCGAGTCTGGCCGTATCTAGTTTAATTACTAACCCGCTGCTGGCAACTAGCGGTATTATGGTTGCTACCATCATTCCACTGCTAATAGGCTACTGGCTGCAAAAAAGTAAAAATTCAGCCAATACCACAACGGAAGCCTTCGAGTAGGAAAATAAATCTTTCAACAAACGCGGGTGAGATTGCTGACTTTGACTAACGAGCATATTAAGCGCTCATTTTTTCAGTAGCCGTCTTCGCATATGTATTATGTAAAATTTTATTTATTGGTGAAATGAGAATATTTAACTTTCTCATTTCGATCAGGATCTCATGACTTAAAAGCAAAATTACCATCCACATTAATTTAAAAAACAAGCCATTCTTTAAATTGATATGAAATCAATGACGGTAGGAATTTTTTTCCAACTTAGCAGGAAAGAGGTTGATGTGGCAAAAGGCCCAAATCCGAAAAGAATAAACAAATCATCTGAAAAAATATCTGAACATAAGCACGCCTTTGGCGTGAGCATCGCGGCAAAGGCGCTCTATTTCTAGGCAATTCCCTTCTCGTCTTTTATACTCTGCTCTATGTACATCCCCAGACCTGCAAAACTGCTATTTCAATACGATGACGGATGGAACCTTTTCATCGAAAATAATTAGGTGGATGAATGGCAACTACTCTCTGTCGAAAAGATGCTCGCCTGCAGCACCTGCGCTATGGGCGTTCGCCGTTATTGCTGTTCTTCACCTGAATGCTCTCATTCACGCTTCTTTTGTCAAACCTGTAAATCCAAAGCCTGCAGTGCGTGTGGCCTCAAAGGCA
>NZ_AUCC01000062.1 GCF_000429565.1 Arsenophonus nasoniae DSM 15247 | reverse complement strand
AAAACCTGGGTTTGGAGCCCTTATCAAAGGTTTTTTAAATACTGACCCGTACCAATGTATTTTATGTGGAAACCGATTGCGGTTTATGAGTGCGGAAAAAGGAATACACGCCGTCACTTTACTGTCAGAAAGGCGGGATAAAATGGTCAAAAAACGATGGTTACAAACCGCAGCCTAGGAGTAGTGTGCCTATTATTAGGTTTTTAGATGATAATTTAACCGAATTACTGTTCTCATGGTTAATCAACGAGAAAACTGTCAGAATTTAATAGAAATATTGAGTTCAAAACACCTCCATTAATGCCTTACTGTATTGATTGAGATTCCTAACCATGAACTTTACCGGCAATATCCGCGACTTCCTGGCATTTGTCCTTATCGGCACCTAACAATATCGCCGTTTCAGCTGCAGCTTTGACCATTCCTGCAATGCCAGCAGTTAAATAAGAGGCACCACTGGCAATTTCTAATGAACCACCAACCACATCACCAACTGCGCCCCTTCAATTAGCTTGAGGGCTCCATAAACAGCCTCTACTGCGCCAACAATCCAATCAAAAATAGCAGCAAAAATACCGCCTCTTTGCGCTTTTTCCGATTGCTCAATTTGTTTGGCCAGCTGCTCTTGAAACTCTTTTACCCGTTGATCACGTAAAAATGCTTGGGTATCCGTCATCAATTGGCTTGCTTTAGCTGCCGCATTCGCCGTATCACCAAATGTCTTCAAACTCAGGTTGGCAGCCAGTAAAATCATATCGTTAATGGATACCTTTTCTAATTGATTTAAGGTAGTACCGTCATCAGCTTGAAAGGCACTCAATATGCGAGCAAAAGCCTGTTGTGCTTGTTGCTGGCTAACCACGCCGTTTTTTTCATCACGATCCACATTCAACGAAACATAGGTTGGCATAGACCACGCAGGTAAACTGGCTTTTTCAACCGGATTGCTATCATAAACATTAGGATTTTGTATATCCGCTCTATTCATGGGTGAAGTAACACTGATATTATTCATGGCACATTGCTCCCATTAAATAAGCTAACTTTTGCTGGGCATTTTCTCGGACTTCTGACCATTGCTCAGCCGGTAAGCAACGGCATATCCTTAGCGCAGCACGAAAAGACTTTTCTGCATATTGTCGATTGCCAAGCGCCAGATAACTAATACCCGCAAAGTAGGGACTACGTGGATCTTGCAAACGATTCATGCCCGCACGGCCAAAACAAAAAATAGCCTCTTCATGTTCATTCAGTTGTTGGCAGCAAGTTGCCAAAGCATAAACATATTCAAAATTACTTTGATTGAGTCGCATGAGTAAGAAAAAAATTCGCTTGGCACCGTGATAGTCGCCATAAGTCATCAGTTGCATCGCGTAGCGGTAAAGTAAATCAAGATCCTTTTGATCAACATTTGCCAAACCACTCAACGCCCCACCTTGCTGTACAAAGTCAAGTAAAGTGGCAAAATCTTTATTATCCATTGCTTCCCCCTACCGAATGTTTTGAGCAATCGATTTATTCATTTCTGCTAACATGGTTTGCATACTATTGATTAAACTGACCGTCACGTTGTAGCCTTGCATCACTTTTTGCAATTGCAGTTGAGATTGAGAGACAAAATCGGAAGCGCGGTTTGATACTGTTTCCAGCGCCGCTTTAACCGCTCCTAGCTTCCCTTGATCTAAACCACCGGCCGCCGCCAATACATCAGCAATATGTTGCATGTGTTCCCGGCTGATCTTTTGATAGGATCGAGAACCGACTTCCGGTAATCCCCAGATATAATCACTACAACGTTGTCCATCAACCTTAATACCATGTTCATCCATATAACGAACTACATCTTGCCAACTGGCTGATTGCATGCCATCGGCACCTGATTCAGCGATTTTTTCCCGTAATTTGGCTAATAAAGCGGCTGTAGGATCATTTTGTTGCAGGAAATCATCAATCGTCATACCATCAACGGTGACACCATGATTTCTCATATAGTCGATAACATCAGGCGGCAATTTTTCCAGCGCTTTATCGCCCTCTTTAGCAATTTTGGCGATGATTTCATCTACTCGATTAGCCATATCTTGCGCATCACGCGCCATTTCTGACTTGATTTGCATCTGGTTATATTTCAATTGCGCCATGTCAGAAAGTAAATTCATAAATAAATAGAGAACTGCGATTCCGCCGGATATAACATAATCGCCATTATTGGGATTATTATTATTCACTTGCCCTTTATTAAGAGACAAAGCCGTTTTAATGCCGCTGGTTAAATGGATCATAGCGACCTCCAACTATTTAATTTGTTTAACGTTATTTATTAACGGTTAGATCTGCCTATTAACGGATATTTTGCGCAATCGATTTATTCATTTCCGCCAACATGGTTTGCATACTATTAATTAAACTAACCGTCACATTGTAGCTTTGCATCACTTTTTGCAATTGCAGTTGCGATTGAGAAACAAAATCGGAAGCGCGGTTTGATACGGTTTCCAGCGCTGCTTTAACCGCTTGCAATTTCCCTTGATCAAGATCTTTGCCGTTTTTTGCCAAATACTGATCGATTGTCATGCCATCAACAGTAATACCATTATCACGCATATATTTGACAACATCATCGGGCAGTTCGCCGGTCGCTTTGTCACCTTTTTTAGAGACCTCAGCGATGATTTCATCAACATATCCTGGGCACTACGTGATATATCCGATTTTTGCTGCATTTGAGCATATTTTTGGCTGGCAATATCAGATAACAAACTCATAAATATATAGAGTATCGCAATACCGCCGGATAAAACTGAATCACCATATATTGCAGAGCTATCTTTAACCCCATTAAGAGATCCGGCATTGACAGAATAATTACCTGGTGCGTTTAAGATTGGATTAGTCATAATTTAGCCCTCATAACTAAATATAAGATTTAAAAGTTTTCTTTTTTGTATTTACTGCAGTATCTGATCCTAACAATGAACTATTTCCATCATCAGGTTCATGATTAATTGATTTAAATGTTTTCTCTATAACTTTGAAATTCTCTTCAAGGGAATTAATTTTAGCAAGAATATCCTTTTGGCATTTATCAATCCCTTCAGGAAACGCTTGTTCTAATTTCTTTAACTTATTTTGTGCGGTTGCACTATGGCCAGATTCTGCGGTCAATTGCTTTATTTCTTCTTGCAAAGATTCAAACTCTTTCATTTGCTCAAATAATAATGAACGACGAGAATCCAAATCTGATATTAATGCTTGAATATCATTAAACATAATTATTTCCTCTGGTTAAAAAATTTTAATAATGAAAATAAATTTATAAAAAATAGAAAAATAAAATAGTAAAACGTAAAAAATAAATATTTATTTAATTTTGCTTTTTATATCGTTGCGCTAAAATATTAATAACCTGTTTTGCTGCTTCTACAGCCTCCAATAATACCATCACATATTTCGCATCATTTTTTGCTAGGCTTTTTTGGCAATTATTTAATTGCTGTAAATAAATGGCCTGATATTCTGGTTGTTGCTTTAAATTCTCTTCCAATTTTGTGATACATGTCATATGACCTCCTAAAAAGAAAATGGAATATGAACAGAATTACCATCTCGATTTAAATCTAATCCAGTAAAATCGATATAACTTACAACATAACCATTGTCCAACTGACTATTATATTTAAGTCGTATACCATTACTTAACTCAACAAACGGTGCTTTGCTATTACCACCATAACTAACAACCTGGGCCGGAAGATAATCACTTAAATTTTCGCGCACAGGAATATTTTCAATTCTTACATCCCTATGCTGCCCGGTTGAAGCAGCAAGTGAATCAACTAGCTGCTGTATTTTCTGTTCTTTGTTCTGGTCGCTCAAGCCAGTGATAATGATGCTGTCTTGGCGAGATTCAACCATCAACCCACTTAATAACCCTTCACTGCGTAATGTATTGATTAATTGCTGACTAAAACCACCAACCGCATTGATTACCTGCCAATGACGTAAGCCATTTAATTGTCCAAGTTGTTGGGTAACATTATCCCATTGCTTACCCGACTGGATCGCGCCTGAAATAAGAATATCGCCTGCTGCTTTACCGGTTGTCACTCTCGCTTGCAAATAACCATTAGCGACTAGAATTGACTGCACATTTGCTACCAGCTGATCAATACAGATGGTTTTGTCACGAAAACGAATACCACGTAATTTCAATTCATTTTCTAGTTGTGTCAAAGCAATAAAATTTTTACAATAACCACTCAACGTTAGACCACCATTACTATCCCACTGTGATTGAATCTGTCCTAATTCAGGTGCCAATAACTGCTGTTTTAACCAAATATGTGGATCAAACAGGGTAGATGTTGATGGGGGTAATAACAGTACAAATAAACTTGCTAGCAAGATAAAGAGTGAAAATCCGCTCCACAGTAATAAACTCCATTTGGTTTTGTCGGCAAGTTTAGCTTCTGGTAATGGGCGCCATTGTAATGATTCATCAGCTCGCCCAACCATAAAACCGATACCGGCTAGCACAATGACTTGATTTAGTGGAATTGTCATGGGGCCAGTCTGCTCCCCGCCTTCAACTAATACTGTCATGGGCTGATTAAGCGTAATACCTTGTGGCTGTACCGTCAGTGATAAAGAGGAATGCCCGGTTAATGGTGCAATAATGTCACCCTCGATACCCATGGTCAGATCACCTTCAGGCAAAAATAATTCTCGCCCTTGCATCGGACCATTTAACCATAGCAATTTATAATCGCTTGCCATGATTAGCCTCCTTGATTGATAGGCTCTGCTTTAATTAAAAACAGACGTATCACACTCTGCTTACTACGATCTTCACTGCGGAACAAACCGCCAATCAGTGGCAAATCCCCTAATAATGGAATTTTATTTTGCACCGTTTGGTCTTTATCTTGTACAAACCCACCGAGTAATAAACTTTCACCCGTATTCAGAGTTGCTTGTGTAGCTATCTCCGAATTCTGGACTTGTGGTAATGGCTCACTATCATTAATCGCCTTCGTTTGCTGACCATCTTCGATATTAAGTGATAACATCACTTTTTTGCGACCATTACTATCAATCAGTCTCGGGGTTACACGAAGTAATGAGCCGGCGGTTACCGATTCTAGTTTTGCTACCTTATCGCCCTGTAATTTAGTATAAAAAGTGATATTTTTATCTAATACAGCTTGTACATTATTCAGTGTTACCACCGATGGGCGAGAAAGTATTTTCGCCTTAGAGACTTTCTCTAATGCATTCAAACGCACCATAAAATTGCCGGTATTGCCAATCACTGTTGAAAAATTATCACTGCCTGATGTACCTTGGTTAAAAGAGATCGTTCCGCCTCCAATTTTGGCACTGGCCGACCAGTCAATACCTAACTGATTAAAATCTGACGCATCGACATCAATAATCGATACAGATACTTCAATCATGGTTGGTGCGATATCAAGCTGTTTAATCAACGTGCTATACAGCCCCATATCGTGCTTATTACTGCTAACTACTACCGCATTCTGCCTTGGATCGGCGGCAAATGACGTTGTATCTTGTTGTGCATTTACGCCATTGGCATTCGTTTGATTCATCTGTTTCAGGACACTGACAATACCCGGTACGGTGACATTTTGTTTACGATATTGATAAACGGTGTCCGTCGCTGAAGCATATTTAAGCGGGAAAATGCGTATTAAACGCTGTGTTTGAATATTTTGTTTCGCTTCTTGATCAATCTGATTAATAAATCGAGTGACTTTATTGATACAGTCTGGGACGCCATAAACTTGTAACGCATTCAATCCATTAATCGCTTTAACTTCACAACTATTTTTATCTAAAAAACCGGCTTTTCCCATATAATTCAGCGCACGTTCATTTGATAAAGCACTAAGAGAAACGACTTGGTTATTCATTTCCTGTGCTTTATAAGCATGCAATACATCACCATCGTAATACCAAACTAAGCCATACTGTTGCGCTAAGAATGCCAGGATTTCTTTCGGTGTTTTGTTCTCAATACGACCACTGAAGGTATCCTGTATTTGTGGACTAATAGCCATAGGAATACCATAGGAATTACCAATATCTCTTATTACCGATGCAAGCGGTGTCCCACGGCTGACATAAACGAAGGGGTCGCTGTCCGGCCAGTGTATGGAAGAAATTGATGCCGCCTGCGCAACCGTGGTGGTTAATAAAAATAAGCAACAGAGTTTCTTTTTCATCTTTTTATACTCCGATAGCGCAATGATGGTGATGTCACAGGTTGACACAAACCTTCTTCCAAAAATTTAGCCAATGCCAGGTGAGCACAAATAGATTGAATAAGTAGGTTATCATCAATATCTTTGCCATAGGCTTGCCAGAGTACCCAATAAGAACCTCGATAATTTAGCCCCATATTCCGTCCTTCTGGACAGCTAACAAGCACTAAGCTTGCTTGTTGGTACCATATTTTACTGTTGGGTGGTATTATCTGAACGCCAACCGTGGCACCGAAAGAAGATGATAACCAATGTGCATTTCTGCCCGCACAAATTGCGTTCCAATTGCTTTCTGTTTTTTCAACAACTTCAAACAATCCAGTTGCGGTAAATCTCTCTATCATCGTCATGTCACCTTTTTTATCTGTTAACAAGTATGAGTAATACAATATCTTTGTCGTATCAGGTAAATACCTTAATCTCATCGTTAGCTAAACATATTAAAAATAAATAGAGAAATTTGAGTAGATTCTTAACCGCAATTTGCGTTATTGTTAACAAATTGTATGTATGTCTTTGTGCATACGTTTTAGGATAAGAGAGTAATTATGAATACACATTGGTGTTCGTCCTTAGTGACTAAACTCACCTTTGCCTTTATTTCGGTACTAATTAGTTTATGGATACTTATCGAAGTAAATTCTTATAACAATATCTATAGTGGTGCCATACAACATATTCTTATGACCTATCACCAAACAAGTGAAATACGGGCTCATTTGAATCGTAATTTATTTAAACAGGCAATTACTGACATTCAACAATTAGAACATCGCATTAGTGAATCCCAGTTTGAATGCCTACATTTTCCAGATCAACATGAATTGGTTGCCCGCCAAATTAATATTGGCTCTCATCCCATGGAAACAAATATGACTAATCTATGGGCGCTACAAACTTTTGGCACCTCAGGTCAACAAAGATATATTGATACATTTATTATTGAACCTGGTAAGAGTATCGCTATTTATGCGCTATCCACGATTGAACGCAATAATTTAACCAAACGAATAACTGAAATTACCGCATTAGCCAAGCAACCAACAACAGATGGTTTTCGTTGGAGTGAGCCATTTTACGACGCCGTTAGCAAACGTAGTTATGTACTGATGAGTTACACGCCGCCATCACAAAAATCTAATCATCAACAAGTCGGTTTTGTAATTGATATCAATGATATGTTAGATGTCTCTAATATTTACCATGCCAGTGATATCAACTTTTTCCTTACGCCCAAAGGCGTTCTATCTTTCAACAACGAGTTAAATATCTCTCAAAAGGAGATGTCCGATATCAAAATGCTAATGCCAACTTATACTCATTTGTTAGGATCACTGTATGGCATTGATATTGGCCATTATTATGCTATATCAGAACAAATCGATGGCCCAAATTGGCAGCAAATCACATTAATCCCTAAGGCATGTATTAAGCAAATTGCCTATACCCCTTTTGTCCATGAATTGAAATGGTCATTATTGTCATTTGCTATTATGACCATTGTGATGTTGTGGATTTTATGGCAATACCTGGCAAAGCCGATTCGTCACTTTGTTAATATTATTAAACAAGATGTGCAACCGACCTTTAGTCGCCGTTTACCTGAATCACGTAAAGATGAACTTGGTGATATTGCCCGCGCTTATAACGCGTTACTTGATACTATCAAACATAGTTATGATGAATTAGAAAACAAAGTGGCAATGCGTACCATTGAACTAACTGAAGCTAAACAATTGGCCGAGCGGGCTACAGCACGTAAAAGTGAACACCTTACCACTATCAGCCATGAACTACGTACACCACTTAACGGCATCACCGGATCGTTAGAATTATTGCAAACTACGCCGCTTTCCGAAAAACAAGCTAATTTACGTAATACCGCCTATACCTGTGCTAAATCGTTGCTCAGTATTATTAACAATATCTTAGATTTTTCTCGTATTGAAGCCGATCAAGTGGAATTAAATCTTCGTCGTTACCCGATCCTAAAAATCGTTGATGATGCCATGGTGACCATTCAGCCCCATTTAATAGATAAACCGGTTAAATTACACTGCATAGTCAATAATGACGTACCAGAATCTTCAAATTTAGATTCACTAAGAGTGCAACAGATTTTGGTCAATCTTTTGGGTAATGCAGCAAAATTTACTGAACAAGGGCATATCATACTCACGATTAAAGTAGAAAAAAATCAGCTCTGTTTTTATATAAAAGATACTGGCCCGGGGATAAAAGAAGAGGATCAGGTATGTATATTCCAACCTTTTGTCCAATCATCACACTATAAAGTGGGAACGGGGCTAGGTCTTTCTATTTCTGAGAAAATTGCCATTATAATGGGTGGAAATATTACCCTAAAGAGTAATTATGGCTATGGTTGTACGTTCATATTTCGTATGCCTTTACTCGAACCAAGTTCACCGATGAGTTTACAGCCAGAACCTATCGTTGCGCCGCATAAACTACATGCACAAATTGCTTTGTGGGGTGGCCAAGCTAAGGAAGGAAAAAATCCATTACTGGAAAATGAAGAGCTAACCTACTTGCCATGGCGATTATGGAAGCAGTTGTATGAGATCCAACACGGTATTTCACTGCCCTCTTCATCAATGTTATTCAAAACGATTATACCTTGGAAACTGAAAATACTATTAGTCGATGATGTTGCAACTAACCGCGACATTATTAGCCAAATGCTAATTGAACTTGGTCAAATGGTTTATACTGCCGACAGTGGTAGAGCGGCGCTTAAACTGGGTAAAAAGCATATTTTCGATTTAGTATTAATGGATATACGAATACCTGACATTGATGGTTATCAAACAACTCGATTATGGCGTAAAAGTAATGTCATTCTAGATACTGAATGCCCAATCGTCGCACTGACCGCAAACGCTAATCCAAGTGAGCATGAAAAAACAATATCATTAATGAACGGCTATTTGACTAAACCTGTGTCACTCGAGCAATTAGCCCAATGCATTGAGATGGCAGCCGAAATTCAGATCGATCGCGATATGCAACCTGAGGTTAACTGCGATAATGCAGAGCCTATTATGAAATTTTCTGAAGACGAGTTTAACCATCGGCTAGCTCAGCACTTTTCTGATATGATTAAACGTACTCAAGATTGCTTACAAACCTGTAATTGGGAAGATCTACGAAACATTTTACATAACATAAAAGGGAGCGCAGCCCTTACCGGTTTTGACAACATAGCAAAAATCGCAGCAGAATTAGAAAAACGTCTCGAATCACAAGGCCAGTTTTCTAATGATGAACTTGAGGTGTTATTAATCGCACCAGAATACAATCAATCTCTGATCCATCATGGCCCGTAATAGGGCCAAGCTGTTAGAATCCCATTCTGTGCGCCCATTTCATCAAATCTGCTACATTATGCGCATCGAGTTTCCTCATAATATTCATTCGATGAGTTTCGACTGTTTTCAAGCCGATCACTAATGCTTCAGCAATATCACGATTACGCTTGCCCTCGAAAATAAGTTTAAGTACCTGTTTTTCTCGATGGGTTAATACCGGAATATCCCCATTCTCAACCCCTTTTAAGGCAACAATTTTTGCTGCATCCAAATTAGGATCGATGAAAAACTTACCTCTACCGACACTTTTAATTGCCGCTATCAGTGTACTTTTAGAGCCATGTTTTAATACATAACCATTAGCGCCTGCATCAAGGGCATCGCGAGCTTTTCGCTCTTCTTCTGAAGCTGTCAATACAATTACCATCAATTTTGGCCAACGTTTTCTTAATTGACGAATAGCTTCAACACCACTCATGCCAGGTAAGCTAAGATCCATTATCACTAAGTCTGGCTGTAATTTTAGACAGGCATCATACACACCAAGACCATCAGTAACAAATCCAACTAATTCCAGATCGGAGTAGGGGGCAAGACAGCTTTTTAAGCCATCAAAGATCAAGTCATGATCATCCACCACAACGATCTTGATTCGTTTCAAATCCCCAGTAATCATTTAACTTCCCCATCTTGGTTTCTGTCACACTTGATACTCTAAATTCATAACCTCAAGCGATGGAGGAAACTACTTTAATAAGTAAAAACAATGCAACTTATTATTCATTATAATGCTTATCATTCCTACAACTAAAAGAGTGATAAGTTTCAAATTTTTATAAATAATTAATCAATCATCACTATCGTAACGAAGATCCATTACTAAGCGCAATAACTCAGCAACCGGTTCAAACAAGCTTTCTGGGATCATTTGTCCCGTCTCGACTTGTTGAAACAGCGCACGCGCTAGTAGGATATTCTCAACCATTGGGATACCTGCTTTTTCAGCAAGTTTCACAATATGCAAAGCCATATTATCTTGAAATTTTTCAACAACTTGAGGTAATGGAGTAATGCCAGGTTGGTAGTAAAGACAAAC
Organism: Arsenophonus nasoniae DSM 15247; assembly: GCF_000429565.1. Lineage (GTDB taxonomy): Bacteria > Pseudomonadota > Gammaproteobacteria > Enterobacterales > Enterobacteriaceae > Arsenophonus > Arsenophonus nasoniae. Next base: position 7,319 of record NZ_AUCC01000062.1, on the reverse strand, counting down.
AACAATATGGGTTGGATTACGAATAATCACTGTTGATTTTCTTACATTGGCAACCACTGAATTACTCGTTATCTCTCGTTGTATTTCACGACGCTTTTGCTTAATTTGAGGATTACCTTCTGTATCTTTAAACTCTCGTTTTGTATCCTCCTTCGACATTTTTAACTCTTTCATTACATGATAATATTGAAAACCGTAATCTGCTATGGCAAACACAATATAACAAACTAAGAATCCTCCCCATAACCATTGAATTAGTGTAAAAGTTACCATTACACCACAGTCAATACCACAAGTTGGCAAATATTGAAATAGGTTAACATAATAATCTAATAAATAATAAAAAACCAAAGTGAGTACAATAACCTTTAAAATATTTTTTCCAAACTCAAATAGATTTTTCATTGAAAAAATTTGTTTAGCATTTTTGATAATATTCATTTTATTAAAACTAAATGCCAAACTTTTATGCGCCCAAATTGGCCCAGTTTGAACAATACAACTTAAGCAGATTGTGACAATTAATACCACCACCAAGCCAACCATAAAACGTAACAACAACATTATAAAGGAACCAATAATTGTTTTAGCCGCGACATCGATCGGTAAAGAGAGTGAGCGTACAGTTAAAATAATTAATTCACCTATTGCATTAAATAAAGCATGCCCTTCAACAATTAAATAACCGAGAATGACAGCCATTTTTAATACTGTCACTATCTCATTACTTTTAATGACTTGTCCTTTTTTACGCGCCTCATTCATCCGCTTTTGTGTAGGCTTTTCCGTTTTTTCAGCCATTAATATCATCCCCGCCAAAGTTGGAATAAAGTTGAAACGTGTTTTTCAAATAGTTGGATTTTTATAAAATAGTGATTAAATGCAAAATACATACTAACCAGAAGAAGAAACACAACTAATACGCTTTTAATTGGCATAGAGAGGAAAAACACATTAAGCTGCTCTACCGAACGATTAATCAATCCTAATGCAACATCAACTAAAATCATCACCACCATGGCAGGCATAGCAAAACTCATACAGAGTTCTAACATCATATGCCACTGTTGCTGTATGAATAGCAACAGTGAAGCATTAAATGATAATGGTGCATTTGGCGGTAACACATTGTAGGAATGATAAAGCGCAGTAAGTAACGCATTGAAACCACCAGAAACTAAAAATAGAACACTCAATATTTGGGTAAATAACATGCCAAAAATTGAAGATTGTAATCCCATTAAAGGATTTAAGATGGTTGACATCGAGGCACCGCGCAAGGTATCGATAATAAATCCCGCCATATCAATAGCCCAAAAGGGAATGGCGGCGCAAAAACCAAGCACTAATCCAATAAGTAACTCTTCACTGTATAGAAACACTAACTCTATTACAGTTTGATGAGTGAAATCGATTGGCATGGTTTTAATTATCGGCGCAATGGGCAAAGCAAACACTAATACCAAGCTGTTACGAATCAAACTACTTCCCATTGCTCCCCCTTTAAACAGCGGCAATAATAGTAACATTCCAAGGGGCCGCATCATGCTTAATGCCAACCAAGGCACCATTTGCATTAGGCTATTCATCTAATCCTCTTATTTACCTATTTGATCAAAAGATAAAATAGCGTAGTTAAGTAGTGCACTTCCCATCCAGTGATAACTTACCGCCAAGGTAATACATACAGCGACTAATTTAATTAGAAACTGCAATGTCTGGTCTTGGATTTGTGTGAGGGCTTGCAATATACTCACCAATAACCCAGTGATGGATGCTACTATGACAATTGGTAATGAAAGCAGCAGCACAATCCATAACAACTCCGAAGTAAAATGAATTATGGTGGACTCATTCATGAAAAAGACACCATCAATTGACCGATAAGTTTGTCCCAGCCACCCATTAAAATAAAAATTAATAATTTAAAGGGAAGCGCGATTGTCATTGGGGAGACCATCATCATCCCCATTGCTAATAAAACATTAGAAACGATAAGATCGATCGCAACAAACGGGAGATAAATTAAAAAACCAATTTTAAATGCGGCTATGAGTTGACTCATGGTAAATGCAGGAACCATGACTAATAAAGAGTTAGGAGATAATGAAGTTTGATATTGTTTAGGCCAAATTTTATAGCCTATTTGGGTAAAAAATTTAATTTGTTCTTCGCTGGTATTTTTTTTCAAAAAATCTCTATATGGCGTAATAACGGAGGAATCAATTTGTTCCATTGAATTAACCGAATTCCAATCAATCGGCTGGGCTTTAATATTATCACGAATTGCAAAACCAACGGGTGCCATAGTAAATAAAGTTAATATTAATGCCAAACCATAAATAGCCATATTAGGCGGAATTTGCTGTATGCCTAACGCATTGCGTAACATTGATAAAACAATCGAAATTTTTAAAAACGAAGTTCCCATTACTGCAAACAAAGGCATTATGGATAAACAAAAAAGCACTACAATTAATTGCATCGGATTATTAAATAACGACATAATACCTCCACTGACTCTATAGAAATAGAGTATCCATGGTACGATGAAGCGAAAATATCCGGTAAATACCTGAGAACAGTTAAAGAAAAAATAACTGTTTTATAAAAATTTTGAAAACTCTTTGTCTCAATAAATGATAATTATTTACTGTAATTTATTTAAAATGATATATATTTTTCATAAATTTGTTAAACAACATACTGGTTATCACCAACAAAGTCCAAATATATTTTATAAAATAATAAAAAACATATTTTAAATATATTTTTAACATAAATATAAAATTCATTTTCCATAAAAAATAATTTGCAACTTATTTTAAAATAATTTTTTATAAGCTTGTAGTCAATTTTTATTGCTTTGCTATTCTTTAAAAACAAGCATTTAGTTTTCTTGAGCAAAGCACTATTCTATAACGTAGACTAGTTATATAAAAATAGGGTTATTTTCCTAAAACGGCTTTATCATTATAAAAATGAAGTAAAGAATATCAATATTTAATGCAAACAATTAATTAACCTCTTTCGACAAAATTTTTCTCTATTTCTCTGTTTTATCTTTGAAATAAAATTTTATAAAATCTCAGTAGTTTACTGGATATAACTGTATAAATTCAACTGCTAACTTCACTTTGCTATATCATGGAGCAAAGTTGTTTATTAAGAAAAATAAATTATACCTAGGGAAATTATAATGTCATTTATTCTTTCAACACCAAATAATCCCTTATCAATCAATGACTCCAGGCTTAATGCAGTTAAAGCAACTAAAGAAAAGTCATTAAAATACAAAGGGAAAATTAATGTTTATAAAAAATGTAATAAATATATTCATAACATTAACGTAATCACGATTGATACAAATAATGCATTTAAGGGATTTTCACAATTAGAACAATCTGTTTTTAAGAAAAATAAATTAAAATTATCTGAACAAACTGAAACATTTATTATCAATGACACATTAACTAGTCAAATAAACGTTTCAAATAATAACCCAGTCGCAGAAACAGCAAAACTGAAAGCTGAAATCACGCTACAGTATGCAAATTTTCAACACTTGACCAACTTAGCTGCATTATCAGAAGAGCTGGCTAATATGTATCATCAAATACATTTACAAAAGGTAGTAGAGATAAAAAAAGTAGAAAATATTAAATTAGAAGCGATAATAGAAAAGCAAAATATTAATGAACTAAAAAGCTATTTAAAAAAATTACATAGCTATAATAGAAAATTACAAGGAATAATTATTCATAATCTGGAACTATTACCGACACCATTAGAGAGAACATTACCATTATTAACTAATAAAAATGCAACTGCCATTATTAAAGATGCTCTTATAGAAGCAAGCCGTCCACCTAAAAATATATTTACTCGATTAACTAAATTCATTTTTCCTGAGTGGTATGAGCAGCAACAAAAAGAGATATTGAGTTATGAAGTAAAACTTGGAAAATTGCATAATTTAGTTTTACGTTTGCAAAAAATAAAAGGCTTCGAAGATGTTGCGGCGGCCGCTTGGTTACACGCAATGGTGCGACAATTATTTCTGCAAGCAACACCAAAGCCTTATCCATTTGATCCTTTAAAATTGCTTTCACCTGAACATCGATTATGGTGCCAAAAATTGAAAATATGGGGAATTATCTCTTAATTATCGCTATTGCTAGTGAACGTCTAAATAAGTAAGGATATAAACCTGGTAGGTTAATCCAAAAACTTATTGGCGATTTTTAAATTGGTTTATATTCCAACTCGATGCTAGATGAAATATCACATCGAAAATAATAAGCCATGCAAAGGAAACCCTGTAGCAGATTAAATAACTCGCCAGTCTCTATGCTACAGCCTAGACAAAAATGCGAATTAATTGAGATTAACAGACATAATAGCCAGGGGGAAAGTTAATATTCCCCCTTTCTTATCAATTTAATCGTTATATACACTATAATATTATGAAATAGATTAATACACCCTCTGTGATCAACAAATTCCTGCTATTATTCCGCTATATCATACTATTTTCTGATAATGCTATTGTATTGGTTTTGGCTAGATCATTATGCTCATTTAAACGCCCATTAACCGCCACCCGAAAAGTGTCAGTATAGTAAAATAGCGTTTCTAAGGTTTGGCTATCAGCACAAAATCCTCCTTTTTCAATCCGCCAGCAAACGCGTAAAGCAGGCTGATAGCATAATAAAGCAAATACGCCTTTCATCCGATGCACATGTAGTGAAAGTGCTTCCTCATCTATCGCCGTCGATCTTAAATTATGCAGTGTCGCCAGATCCTGTTCTATTCCTTCCAAAATTGCTTGTAATAATTGATATTCTTTCTGTTTATCACCACTAGCTAAGGCACTAATACCATCAAAACTGAGTTCATTTTGTGAATTAACTAGCTGATAATATCGAGCAATTTCCGATAATAAGTGATCTTGTGTTAATGGTTTAACCAGTACACCATCCATACCAGCAGCCAGGCACAGTGATAATTCTGAACTAAATGCATTAGCGGTACACCCCAAAATAACTTGGGGCGGCAAATTACGTTGCGCTGATGATGTTCTTAATACCCTTGTTAATTCATAACCATTCATCCCTGGCATCTGACAATCCGTTAATACCATATCAAAATAATTTTCTTCCATCAGCGTTAATGCTTGCTCTGCACCTTCAGCAAGGGTTACCCAGTGTTTAGAAGCAGCCAATTGTAGAGATAGCACTTGCAGATTGGCTGGTAGATCATCAACTAATAAGATATTGAGTGATTCTGGTTGGATAATTCGGGTAGGAGAAGCTTCTTCTTCTTGTAGCTCACTCTGTTTTAACGGTAAATCCATATGTGCCAACGTGCCACCACCCGGAGCCGCTTGTAACGTAAGCGTTCCATCCATCAGCGCCATTAATTGGATTGATATTGGTAATCCTAAACCTGTTCCCCTTGAATCCGCTTCCACTTGGACATAAGGCTGTAAAATTTCACTATACATATGTTCTGGGATACCACAACCGGTATCTTGCACATATAAGGAGAGCATTTCGGTTTCACTGTTCGCTACGCGTTGTAGCCCTGCCCTTAACGCAATGAAACCTTCATCAGTGAATTTAACTGCATTACTGAGCAAATTATTGATCACTTGAGTAATACGGGTGGCATCAAGTAGATAATAATTTTGCTTGGGAATCGTTAATTCAAGCGTGAAACCTAATCCTTTATCCTGAGCAATGGCACAAAAAGGTTCGGCACACTGTTCCAACAAGGCATACAATGCAACCGGCTGTAAATTCAATGTCACCGTGCCAGATTCAATACGCGTGAAATCCAAAACATCACCGATCACACCCAGTAAAGAGTTTGCAGCTCGACTGGCGGTATGTAAAGGTACATTTTCCGGTAATTGTCTGACCTCTAATTCCAATATACCAATAATGACATATAATGCCGTGCGGATCTCATGGCTAATATGCGCTAAAAAAGCTGATTTTTCATTACTCGCTCGTTTCGCCTTATCACGTTCTGTTCGTAATTCTCGCGCCAATAATTTTCGCTCAGTAATATCAAACCAACCACCAATTATACCCTGCACAATGCCTTCTGCATCACGGTAATGCTCTAACCATAAATAGACTTCTCGCATTTGCCCTTGAATAGAAATTGAACAATCAGAAAAATAGGCGGGCGCACCGGATAAGCAACTAAGAAATTGAGTAAATATTTCTACTTCGTCATCGGGTCGAAAAAAACCTTGTGAAAATAGCGAATGACCAATGATCCTTTGACGTGGCAAATCCCCCATCTCATGTAAAAACCATGGATTGGCAGCCGTAATATTCATGATAGGATCACAGACAAACATTGGAGCAGGGATCGTATTGAACAACGTTTCCCAATAAGCTAATGAGTTCTGTAACGCGTTTTTTGCCGCTTTACGCTTTCTGATCTGACGTGTTAACCAACTACCCCAAAATATTGAAGTAATTGAGATCATGGATAACAAACTACCCCAAAGAATTATCCAAGAAGAGAGACGTAATACACTATAAGAGGTGAAAAAAGTGACCGGTGATAACCATTTCTGATGTAAATAACGCAGATCTTTTGGCGATAACGCATCAATCGCTTTATTCAAAATATTAACTAAGGGTGCATAATCAGCAACTACTGCATAGCGGGCATGTAATAAATCTCTATTGAGGGAGTTGATTAAAATAGAATCACCATAACGACTTGACTGAAGATAGTTTGCACTCACAAAATTATCTAACGCCGCATCTGCCGCGCCCGCTAATACCATTTCAATGGCCTTATCCATATTTTCAACTTCAATCAACTCAATATCAGGTTCGTGGTCAAATTCTGTCAATAATATGTGACCACGTACCACTACAATTTTTCGATGACGTATGATAGGACGTGAGATATTTAAAAGGGAAACGTGCGATAAATGTGGATCTACCTGGGACAAACTGGATCTATCTGGGTGTAATGGTCAACAAATTCTGTAGAAGATCTAAGCGGCATTTTTTAGTTCATGATATTTTTGATGTGGCGTTAAATAACCAATCGTTGAATGGCGTCGATAATAATTGTAAAACTGAATATAATTTTCAACTTCACAGACAACAGATTGATGATTCATAAACGATAAACGGTTAAGTCTTTCTGTCTTTAAACTCCTAAAAAATCTTTCCATCACGGCATTATCGAGGCAATTACCTCGCCGACTCATGCTTTGAGTTATTTTCCGTTCAAAGAGGTGCGCCCTAAACTCCTCCGATGAATATTGGCAACCTTGATCTGAA
>NZ_AUCC01000061.1 GCF_000429565.1 Arsenophonus nasoniae DSM 15247 | reverse complement strand
TTACTTTTACTTTTCGGGTCATATTTATACCTATAAGATTTTGCTTAATTATAAGCTATAAATCTCTACAGTTTTATTAGACCACTACAATGGATTTGGATGCAGCAATTGTGGTTTATTTGGAAGATAAAAAAGTTGATGAAGAGTATGAAGGAATTGTTCGCCAACTCATGACTTATATGATGGAAGATCCTCGCACTATTCCTAGTGTATTAACAGCCTTGTTTTGCGCGCGTTCCATTGAGCGAATAGGTGATCGTTGCCAAAATATTTGTGAATTTATTTTCTATTATTTAAAAGGGCAAGATTTTCGTCATTTAGGTGGGGATTTTGTGGAAAAAATGTTGACCAAAGGCAGTCATTAACAGGTTCTTCAGCCAATTATTTGATGATTATTTTTAGCTTATATTTATTCCATTTTGGAATAAATATAGATTTTTATATTATTTCCTGTTCTAACTGTGAATTGATAATTTGAGCTTGAATAAATATACAAAAATTTACAGTAAAGGGTAATAGTGAAATGAAATCCAATCTTATTACAACTTTATTATCTGTCGCATTAGCCTTAGTCACTGGGTTGGCAAAAGCAGATAAATTGGAAAGTATTAAAAAATCCGGTGTGATCCGTATTGCTGTTTTTGATAGTAATCCCCCTTTTGGCTTTATTGACGCTAAAACTAAAAAATTGGTGGGATATGACATTGATATTGCTGAAGCGATTGCTAATGATTTTGGGGTTAAATTAGTATTACGTCCAACTAATCCAGCGAATCGAATACCTCTATTAACAGGAGGTAAGGTGGATTTGATTGGCGCTAACTTTACTATTACCAATGAACGCGCTAAGCAAGTTGATTTTTCAATTCCTGATTTTGCCACTGGACAGAAGTTTATCGCACGTATTGGGGTATTAAAAACGCCTGATGACATTATTCCTTTACGTATCGGTGCGGATAAAGGAACAGTGCAGGAAATTACCCTACGTGAACGCTATCCCAATACTAAGGTAATATCTTATGATGATACTCCACTTGCTTTTGCAGCATTACGAAATGGTAATGTACAAGCTATTACTCAAGATGACGCCAAGCTGGTTGGTTTATTGGGGAACTTACCGGCAAAAATTAAAGCAGATTATGAGATCTCACCTTTTAGTCTTACCCGTGAATATCAGGCATTAGCAGCCGCTAAAGGTGAAACGAATTTGATCAATGCAGTAAATAATACTTTATTAAAATTAGAAAAAAGTGGTCAGGCGGAAATAATTTATAATCGTTGGTTTGGTCCAGCAACAAAAGCAGCACTACCGCGTGGTGATTTTAAATTTGCACCATTAGAAAAATAAGCAATATTATTTTTAATAAAAATACCTAAATGAGTACCTTCATCATAAATAGGTTATATCAATGTTTGAATACTTTTTTTCTACCCAGCTATTAGCACCTGAGTATTTTGATTGGATTTGGCAGGGTTTACTCATTACTATTGGGATCTCATTTTGTGCCATAGTCTTCTCATCCCTGTTAGGTTTTGTTGTCGTTGCTGCTAGAGATAGTCATATCGTATTTTTGCGTTGGTTGGCAATTAGTTATATTTCATTATTTCGTAATACACCATTATTAATACAGCTTTTTTTTTGGTACTTTGCCGTCGGCGGAATATTGCCGGAATCAGTTATGCAGTGGCTAAATACACCACATCAGCTCACTATTCTCGGTCTTCAGCTAGCATGGCCATCATTTGAGTTTTTGGCCGGGGTGATTGGATTAATCCTCTACTCTACGCCTTTCATTGCTGAAGAATTAAGAGCCGGTATCTATGGTGTAAAGCAAGGGCAAAATTTTGCTGCATTAGCATTAGGTTTATCTGATTGGCAAGCCATGCGTTATGTTGTTTTGCCCCAAGCGTTAAAAATCGCGATGCCGCCTTTGCTGGGTCAATATATGAATATTGTGAAAAACTCTTCCCTCACTATGGCGATTGGTGTTGCAGAACTTTCTTATGTTTCTCGTCAGATTGAAAGTCAAAGTTTACAAACCTTTACGGCATTTGGCCTGGCGACAATCCTTTATATTGCCATTATCGCTGTGATGGAAGCCTGGGGACAATGGCGTCAGCAGCGCCTATTAATAAAGGGACATTAACATGAATTTTGCAGTCATTGCTGAAAATTGGCGCTATCTGTTATTTGGTACATTTCCTGATGGCCCTTTAGAAGGTGCAGCACTGACACTGTTAATAAGTTTATTAGCAGGAGGTATCTCTATTTTTCTTGGCATTGCTGGTGGAATTGCATTAGCGATGTTAAAAGGTTGGTGGGCAAATTTATTGGCAGCTGTATTAGGTTTTTTTCGTGCTATACCGGTCATCATGTTGATTTTCTGGAGTTACTTTTTATTACCTGTTTTATTAGGCACGGATATTCCTGAATTGACGACTGTAATTTGTGCTTTAGCTTTGATCGCGTCAGCTTATTTGGCACATGGAGTAAAAGCCGGTATTTTGGCGATTGGCCAAGGGCAGTGGCAAGCGGGGATGTCGTTAGGTTTTACCCGTTGGGCGGTGTTATGGCATATTATACTGCCGCAAGCATTACGGATGATGCTCCCCTCCTTTATTAATCAGTGGATTGCATTAATTAAAGATACTTCATTGGCTTATATAGTCGGAGTGGCAGAATTATCATTTTTAGCAACTCAAGTGAATAATCGAGAAATGATTTATCCAATGGAAATTTTTCTATTTGTTGCCTTAATCTATTTCATTATGTGTTTTTCACTTGAGATGATAGCAAATCAAATCTTACGTCGTTTAGAGAAAAATCGGTCGTCACTAGCTTTATTGTCGGGTAAGCAGCTAAAACAGTTGGCTTCCCTATAATGTCCGCTATTTTATTTTTTTCCTTATATAGAGATAAATGAAAGATTGGCAACAAATGGTGATTTATTCGTTCGAATTTATGCCACACTCTTTTTGATTCCGCTAAGCTTTATTTTCACAGTGATTACTGAGTTGAATACTCATACACATCATTATGTCAGATAATTGTTTTTCTTTTTTCTATTTTATAATTAACTATTTGAATTAGTTTTATTGTAGGATAGAGCAAAAAAACTTTTTTTATTATTAGGCTATGTATATGAACAAAACAGATCCGATCAGACAACAGAGTCTGCTTCAGCGCATGTTTAAATTACAAGAACATGGCACGACAGTTCGAACAGAAATCATTGCTGGATTGACGACATTTTTGACAATGGTTTATATCGTTTTTGTTAATCCGCAAATTTTATCAATGGCGGGAATGGATATTAAAGCTGTTTTTGTCACTACCTGTCTAGTTGCGGCATTAGGTAGTATTATGATGGGCATGGTGGCCAATTTACCGGTTGCTGTCGCTCCTGCGATGGGATTAAATGCCTTTTTTGCTTTTGTCGTTGTTGGTGCTATGGGATATTCCTGGCAAGTAGCAATGGGGGCAATCTTCTGGGGAGCTGTTGGTTTATTTCTCTTAACGCTTTTTCATATTCGTTACTGGATTATTGCGCATATTCCCTTAAGCTTACGGGTTGGTATTACTAGCGGTATTGGTTTATTTATTGCCCTGATGGGATTAAAAAATGCGGGCATTATTGTTGCTAATCCGGATACTCTGGTCGCAATTGGTAATTTTTCTCAATCTAATGTGTTATTGGGGATCTTAGGATTTTTTATCATTGCCGTGTTAGCGGCTCGTAATATTCATGCTGCAGTCCTTGTTTCTATTGTGATCACCACGATTATTGGCATGATTATTGGTGATGTTCAATATAATGGTTTTTTTGCGTTACCACCTAGCATCATGACGGTGGTTGGACATGTGGATATGATTGGCTCATTAGATATTGCTTTGTCTGGCATTATTTTCTCTTTCATGCTAATTAATCTTTTTGATTCTTCAGGGACTTTAATTGGAGTTACTGATAAAGCGGGTTTGGCTGATAAGACGGGTAAATTTCCACAGATGAAACAAGCACTTTATGTTGATAGTTTAAGCTCAGTTGCAGGTAGCACAATGGGAACATCTTCAGTCACTGCCTATATTGAAAGTAGTGCTGGGGTGGCGATAGGTGGACGTACTGGATTAACTGCAATTGTGGTTGGCTTGCTATTTTTATTAACCATTTTTATTTCACCGTTAGCCAGTATGGTACCCGCCTATGCAACAGCTGGCGCACTAATCTATGTTGGTGTTCTGATGACATCCAGCCTAACACGTGTTAAGTGGCATGATTTAACCGAGTCAGTGCCCGCTTTTATCACAGCAGTTATGATGCCTTTTAGTTTTTCAATCACAGAAGGTATCGCGTTAGGTTTTATTGCTTATTGTGTAATGAAAATAGGGACAGGACGGTGGCGTGAAATTGGTTTGGCCGTCGTTATTGTGGCACTATTATTTATTGCAAAAATTATTTTGGTGGATGCGTAATAGGATTAATACATTATCTGAATAATAAATTTATTTAAATTACTTCGGTAACAATTTTATCGAAGTTTTAATTTATTCTAATTTTACTGTAGCTAGTATAAGTCATCTATATATCATATTATTGTGTTAAATAGAGAATTGAAATCCGCAATGAGAGAAAACCGGTTATGTCTGGCCATAAAAAAAAACCTGCTGTAAAAGCAGCAAATAAAATGAAAAAAAATCGTGAAGCGCTCAATTTAGCCAGCCGAGAACGAAAAAAACAGAAAAAAAAGCGTGGTCACGTAGCAGGTAGCCGTTATCAAAATAGAACTGACGCACAAAATAGCAATCGTCCGTTGATGGAGAAAGATCCTCGTATTGGCAGTAAGAAACCGATATCACTATTGATTGACGGTAAAGAAGAAAAAGCCTTAAATAGCAACAAGCCAAAAATAAGTAAGGTAGAAAAATCAATATTAGCACCAGAAGAAGAGTTGGCATTATTGGAAAATGACGAGCGCCTAGCCACGTTGTTAACTCATCTTGAAGAAGGTAAAACATTAGCCAAAGAGGAAATGGCTTATGTAGATAAACAACTGGAGCGAATTGATTGCTTGTTGAAAATAGTTGGTATTGAGCTTGATGACGAAGGCGATGATGATAAACCGGATGACATTATGCGGCTTTTGAAAGGGAAGTAAGCATTGTTCATCCTATCATTATATAATCATAAAAATGCGTGTTATTACCTAATAAAATAGTAATATTGGCTGCTGATAAATTATAAATAACTTATCAGTAATTATTTTTGCTGAATGTATTCTTTACATCAGATTAAGATAATTTTTTATCACTTAAGACGGTAGTAATAAATAGAGTAATGTGAGTTTGGCTATAAGATAGGAGATAGCCATTATTGAAGGATAAAAAAATGTCAGAGCAGAGTATTATTTGGGATCTCTCCCTTATTCAAAAATATAACTATGCTGGGCCCAGGTATACCTCTTATCCTACTGCGTTAGAATTTAACCACAATTATAGTGATAGTGATTTTGCTATTGCTGCTAGTCGCTATCCTGACAGGCCCCTGTCTCTATATGTACATATCCCGTTTTGTCATAAGCTGTGTTATTTCTGTGGCTGTAATAAGCTGGTGACTCGCCATAAACATAAAGTAGATAACTATCTGTTGGTTTTAGAAAAAGAGATCATAAAACAAGCGCAATTATTTACCAATCGAACTGTGATCCAAATGCATTGGGGAGGGGGAACACCAACCTATTTGGATAAATCCCAGCTCAGTCAACTAATGGCAATGTTAAAATCACACTTTAATTTTGCCGTTGATGCCGAAATATCAATTGAAATTGATCCGCGAGAAATAGAATTGCATATTATTGATCACTTGCGGTGTGAGGGTTTTAACCGCCTGAGTATGGGTGTGCAGGATTTTAATAAACAGGTACAACATTTAGTTAACCGTCAGCAGGATGAAGCGTTTATTTTTGCTTTGGTACAACGTGCACGTGAGGTGGGGTTTAATTCTACCAGTATCGATCTAATTTATGGTTTACCTAAACAGACAGCGGAAACTTTTGCTTTTACTTTAGAGCGCGTATTAGCACTTTCCCCTGATCGTTTAAGTGTTTTTAATTATGCCCATATGCCTCATCTTTTTGCTGCACAACGCAAAATTAAAACACAGGATCTACCAACAGCAGAACAAAAACTGGCTATTTTACAGCAAACGATTTTCACCTTGACACAAAATGGTTACCAATTTATTGGTATGGATCATTTTGCTAAACCTAAGGACGAATTGGCTATTGCACAACGTAATGGGGTCTTACATCGTAATTTTCAGGGCTATACCACCCAGCAAAACTGTGATTTACTTGGACTGGGGGTATCTGCAATTAGCATGTTAGGTGATCATTATGCGCAAAATCAAAAAGATTTAAACGCTTACTATCAAGCTATTGAAAATCATCAACATGCAATATGGAAAGGTTTATCCTTGACCCAGGATGATTGTATTCGGCGTGATGTGATCAAAACTTTAATCTGTAATTTTCAACTGGTTTATAGTGATATTGAACAGCGTTATCAAATTGATTTTAAGGATTATTTTTTTGCAGATTTGCAGTTATTACAACCGATGATAGCAGATGGTTTAGTGATTGTTGGTCAAAGAGAGCTACAGATTACCGCTAAAGGTCGTTTGTTGATCCGTAATATATGTATGTGTTTTGATATTTATTTGCGCAACCAAATGCGGCAACGTCAATTTTCACGAGTGATTTAGTTGGTTAAAGAGGATAGCATAGCCATATATTTCAGCTCTTTTTTACTAGGACATACCAAATTCTTTCAACTTACGGGTAAGGGTATTTCTCCCCCAACCGAGTAAGCGAGCGGCTTCTTGTTTATGACCTTTGGTATAGGTTAAAGCACATTCAAGCATGGTACGTTCAATCTGCGGTAATACTTGCTGTAGTAAATTCTGTTTATTATTTTCGAGCGCTGTTTTTGTCCAATTAGCCAGTGGATCAAGCCATTTTTCGTTATTTGTCGCTAGTGTCTTTTTAGGTGAATAAAGAAATTGTTGATTTTGTTGCAGATCGCTTGGCAGATCTTGCGGTAATATCATTTGGCTGGAAGACATCACGGTAAGCCAACTGCAGACATTTTCTAACTGGCGCACGTTACCCGACCAAGGTAAAGACATTAAGATCGTTTCTGTCTGAGGCGCCAAAATTTTGCTCTCCACACCAAGTTGTTGTGCGGTCTGGTGGAGGAAATAGCGGGCTAAATGCGGAATATCTTCAGTCCGTTCACGCAATGGTGGCAGAGGAATACGGATGACATTAAGACGATGAAAGAGATCTTCTCTAAATTTGCCTTCTTGTACTAATTGTTCAAGGCATTGATGGGTAGCGGCAATGATACGGACATCAACTTTAATGGGTGTATAACCACCGACTCGATAAAACTGGCCTTCAGCCAATACGCGTAACAGGCGGGTTTGAATATCAAGTGGCATATCACCGATTTCATCGAGAAAAAGTGAACCGCCATGCGCTTGTTCGAAACGTCCCTGCCTGACCTGGCTGGCACCAGTAAAAGCGCCTTTTTCATGACCAAATAACTCAGATTCAATCAGATCTTTAGGAATAGCTGCCATATTTAGCGCAATAAAGGGCCCAGTTGCTTTAGGGCTATGACGATGAAGCGCATCCGCAATTAACTCTTTACCAGTGCCAGATTCACCGTTAATAAGTACACTAATTGAGGAGCGAGATAAGCGACCGATAATTCGATACACTTCCTGCATGGCGGGTGCTTCACCAATAATTTTGCTGACAGCAGCCGTTGGTGGAGAATTTGATCTGGTATTTGGTTGTTGATTGCGATAATAATTCAGTGCGCGTTTAACTAACAATATTGTTTCGTCAATATCGAAAGGTTTTGGCAAGTAATCAAAAGCACCTTGTTGATAGGCATTAACTGCCGTATTCAGATCTGAATGGGCAGTCATAATAATAATCGGTAATTTAGGATGGCTCTGTTTAAGTCGTGTCAGCAGGGTTAACCCATCGTTATCTGGCATATGAATATCGGAAATTAGAACATCCGGACAGGTTTTTTCTAATGCTATTAATACACTTTGAATATCTTCAAAGCTAGTACATTCCATGTGGGCATTGTTTAACGCGCGTTCTAAAACCCACCGAATGGCACTATCATCATCAACGATCCACACCTTACCTTTTTGCATATCAGTTACCTAATTCTTAATAGGAAGATAAATCGAAAATTGCGTATGGCCAGGCCAACTAGAAAATTCGATTCTACCAGCATGCTGGTCAATAATATTTTGTGCAATTGAGAGTCCTAAGCCATTGCCACCTTTATGATGACTTACCATCGGATAGAACAGCGTATCTTGTATCTGTGATGGAATACCTGGACCATTATCTTCAATATCGATACGGGCGGCAAGCCGATACGTTTTTCCGTGTAATGTCACATGAAACGCTGTGCGAGTCCGCATAGTCAAGGTTCCACCGTTTTCTTCCATTGCTTGTATCGCGTTTTGGCTTATATTAAGTAACACTTGTTCAATTTGTTCGGGATAGTGTGGTAATTCAGGTAAACTAGGATCATAGTCTTTTATTAATTTAATATTTTCCGGTAGCGTCAGTGATATTAAATAGTAAGTACGCTCAACAACCTGGTGGATACTTTGTGTTGTTTTCAAACCGGGATGTTGAGGGCCGAGTAGACGATCAACGAGATTGCGTAAGCGATCGGCTTGCTCAATAATGACTTGGGTATATTCTAACTGCTCAGAACTAGAAAGGGTTTTGGCTAACAGTTGAGCTGCGCCACGTAAACCCCCTAACGGGTTTTTTATTTCATGGGCTAAAGTTCGGATTAAGTCACGTGATAGGATTTGTAATGATTGTTCTTGCTCTAAACGGCGATAGGAATTGACCGGCGAAAATTCTAGTAAAATAAAGCCTTGTGAAATGGGCTGCGCACTGATAGTCACGTTATAAGAGTGATTATTGATAACCAGAGTGACTTCATTATCGGTAAAACTTTTATTTTTTTTTATTTTTTTTTGCATTAAATCCATATCAAACGAACAATAATCAAAAAGAATTGGTAGCGGTGTACCCAGCAATTTTCTTGGATTAGCTGAAAAAAATTGGCGGCTAGCATAATTAGCGTACTGGATGATGAGTTTATTATCCAGTAAGAGAATATTATGCAACAAGCAATCTAAGATATGATCGGCAATGGGTAATTTATCAATTTTCACGTAGTTTTACTCCTGCACCTTTTTAGTGCATATTAACATATTTGAGTATAAACCAAGTATTTTTGTTCAATAATTAGGCAGAAAAAACCTCATCAAATGATGAGGTAATATAACACAACAAAAAATACCCAGCGGAGAAGGGTTTATCAGACGCTGTAGTACATTTCGAACTCTAATGGATGAGGTGCCATCTGAATACGTTGAACATCATTTTTTAATAAGTTGATATAGGCGTCTATCGTTTCATCAGTAAATACTTCACCGCGTTTCAAAAATTCGCGATCTATATCCAACGCATGCAGGGCTTCTTCCAGTGAACTGGCAACAGTTGGGATCTCTTGTGCTTCTTCCGCAGGTAAGTCATATAAATTTTTATCCATCGCTTCTCCGGGATGAATTTTATTCATAATTCCATCGAGACCTGCCATTAATTGTGCAGCAAAGGCTAAGTAAGGATTAGCCGCCGGATCAGGAAAACGAACTTCAATCCGTGATGCTCTCGGATTGGCAACCATTGGAATGCGAATAGAAGCTGACCGGTTACGCGCTGAATAAGCCAACATTACCGGTGCTTCGAAACCAGGTACTAGACGCTTATAGGAGTTGGTGGTTGGATTCGTAAAGGCATTTAAAGCACGCGCATGTTTAATAATACCATCAATGTAATAAAGGGCTGTTTCAGATAGCCCACCATATTTATTACCGGCAAACAAGTTGGTGCCATTTTTTTCCAGCGACATATGACAATGCATGCCAGAGCCGTTATCACCCACGAGTGGCTTTGGCATAAATGTCGCTGTTTTGCCAAAAGCATGAGCAATATTATGCACGACGTATTTGTATATTTGTGTTTCATCGGCTTTTTTGGTCATTGTATTAAAACGGGTAGCGACCTCATTTTGGCCTGCGGTGGCAACCTCATGGTGGTGTGCTTCGACAATTAAACCCATTTTCTCCATGGTGGAACACATGGCGGAGCGCATATTTTGAGAGGAATCAACGGGTGGGACAGGAAAATAACCCCCTTTAACGCTTGGTCGATGACCTTTATTGCCATCTTCATAGTGTGCGCCAGAATTCCAGGCTGCTTCGATATCGTCGATATGATAATAAGCACCAGAAATATTGTTGCCAAAGCGAATATCATCAAACACAAAGAATTCAGGTTCAGGTCCAAATAATACCGTATCGGCGATACCGCTACTGCGTAAGAAATTTTCGGCGCGTTTAGAAATTGAACGTGGATCGCGTTGGTAGCCCTGATGGGTATGGGGCTCTAGGATATCACAGCGAATAATTAGGGTTGAATCACTAAAAAAAGGATCTAGCACTGCCGTCTCGGGATCAGGCATAAGCATCATATCTGATTCATTAATTCCTTTCCAACCGGCAATAGAGGAGCCGTCAAACATTTTTCCCTCTTCAAAGAAATCTTCGTTGATTTGGTGAGCAGGAATAGTGATATGTTGCTCTTTACCTCTGGTATCGGTAAAGCGTAGATCAATATATTTAACATGGTGCTCTTTGATCATGGATAAAACATGCTCAACAGACATAAAGCTTCTCCTGATTGGATCCTACTTTTGAACGATAGTGCCAAAAAGTTTCATTAAAGTTGTTAATTAATCATTAAGCGAAAATCATGCCAAATTATTTATAACCTAGAATAAATGCTTTTTGAATGATTTATGAGTAAATAATAATAAATTGAATAGTAAATTGCACTATTTGTGTGCGTTTTAGACGCCTAAAATGCACACAAATAGTGCAATAAACGAAAGGAATACGAACTTGCCTTATTTGATTTCCTATGTAGTGGTTTATTTTTTCAAACAAAAATGGGTTATCATTTGTGAAAGTAATGCAATTGTTGGTTTTATATATTTAATTTCAATAAATTCATCAGGTTGATGCGCTTGCTCTATCGAGCCTGGACCTAATATTAATGTTGGACAGCGAGTTTGAATAAAAGGTGCTTCGGTGCAGTAATTAACGGTTTGTGCTTTCTTGTTTAATAAATTTTCAATTATTTTCAACATCTTATGATTTATTGGGCATTCAAAACCAGGAATAGCAGGATGTAGTTCCTCGATAGTAATGCGATTAGGCCAACGATGTTTAATCGGTTCAAGTGCGGCATGCAATAATTCATCCAAATTTTGTAGTGATAGACCAGGTAGTGGGCGAATATCGATATGTAGTTCACAGCATCCACAAATTCGATTTACTGCATCCCCGCCATGAATATGTCCAAAATTCATTGTTGGGTAGGGAATAGCAAATGCCTTGTGATGGTAATCAGTTTTTAGTCTATTTCTAAGCATAATTAACTGACTAATGGTTTCATGCATTAATTCAATCGCATTGATACCCTTTGCTGGATCACTTGAATGGCCTGATTGACCGGTAATGCGGATGGCATTGGCGATATGCCCCTTATGAGCGCGAATGGGTCGTAGTGAAGTTGGCTCGCCAATAATCGCCAATTCAGGCTGAATTTCAGCCGTTGTGGCAAAATAACGTGCCCCTGCCATGGTGGTTTCTTCATCAGCAGTTGCCAAAATATAGATGGGATGCTGTAACTGATAAATATCGATATTGCGTAAGGCATCAATAATAAAAGCGAAAAATCCTTTCATATCTGCGCTGCCTAAACCATATAATTTGTTGCTATATTCCGTTAATTGGAAAGGATCTTTTGTCCAGCGCCCTTCATCAAAAGGAACCGTATCAGTATGCCCACAGAGTAGTAATCCCTCCTCTCCTTGACCAAAAGTAGCCAGTAAATTGAATTTATGGCGAGTTTCTGGCACCGGTTGAATGGTTATTTTTCCACCTAGCGTCTTTAGCCATTCTGCCAGTAGATTAATTAATGCTTCATTACTTTGATCGCGTCTTGCATCGACAGAACTAATTGATGGTATGGCAATTAATTGACGATATAACTCAATAAATGTCGGGAGTTTCGCTTTCACTGCTACCAGCCTTAATGACTAAAATTTCAATACTCATGCATTTCTTTGAATAAAAATACAGTAATTAATATTAGTTCAGTGTACAAGATTTATTAATGAGAATGTTAATGATACTAATTTTTCCTTGAATCCATAACCCCAATATACACAGGAAAAAAGGAAAATTAATGGTGTATAGGTTCGTCATTATAATATATATTTCGATATAAAGATTTTATTTAAGAATTAAAAAATATTTGCCATAACATAATAATACTATTAATAAAATAATTATCGCAATGGGTCGATTTAAATTAAACAATGGCAATTAATTTGACCATAAGAGTTCAGTCAAGCCTTTATTGGTGATGTATACAATCGATGCTTAGTGAATCTGAATATTCTGTAAATATAGCGTTGAGGCTGTGTTTTATGGCCGCAAGTTAGTTGTGCAATTTTAGCAACTCAGCAGAATCAGTCACTGGCGATAAACAACTCACCGTGCAAACGTTTAATTTCATTGTTTTTATCTATGAATTACAAAAATAAATTTTATTGCTGAATTTTTTCGTTGATAGGAAAACTGGATCCATTATGATGAATAGATAGGTTGATTCTATCAAATTTATATTTAGGGAAGGAATAGGCATGAATATTCGTGATTTGGAGTACCTTGTTGCATTAGCTGAGCATAAACATTTTCGGCGTGCTGCAGATGCCTGCCATGTTAGTCAACCGACCCTAAGCGGTCAAATTCGTAAATTGGAAGACGATTTAGGGGTTATGTTGTTAGAACGAACAAGCCGAAAGGTTTTGTTTACTCAGCAGGGATTATTATTAGTTGAACAAGCTAGAACAGTACTGCGAGAAGTTAAAATATTGCAGGAAATGGCTTCCTTACAAGGTGAAAGCATGTCAGGCCCGTTACACATAGGATTAATTCCTACCATTGGTCCTTATCTTTTGCCTCACATCATTCCAGAATTACACCGTTTATTTCCTAAACTGGAGATGTATTTACATGAAGCACAGACACACCATCTGTTAGCACAATTAAATAATGGTAAACTGGATTGTGCAATATTAGCGCAAGTGAAAGAGACTGAAGCTTTTATTGAAATTCCTCTTTATGAGGAACCTATGCGATTAGCCATTTATGAAGAGCATCCGTGGTTCAATCGTAAGGAAATTGAGATGCAAGAGCTTGTTGGGCAGAAATTACTCATGTTGGAGGATGGTCACTGTTTACGTGATCAAGCGATGGGATATTGTTTTCAGGTCGGGGCCAAAGATGATACCCACTTTCGTGCCACCAGTTTGGAAACATTACGTAACATGGTGGCAGCTGGCAGTGGTATAACACTTTTGCCAGATTTATCGGTGCCGAAAGAGATAAAACGTGATGGCGTCTATTATCTTGATTGTATTAACCCTGTTCCTTCACGTTCGATTGTTTTAGTTTATCGACCTGGTTCACCGCTTAGAAGTTGTCATGAACAATTTGCTGAGGCAATACGTAAACAAATGCAGCGATACTATAGTAAAAATTAATTGTTAACTTACTTCTAACATTGGGTTCTATTTGGTTAAAACAGACGGTTTAATCCATTTAGCGCAGCAACCCGAAATGCTTCTGCCATAGTTGGATAATTGAAGGTGGTATTAACGAAATATTCAATAGTATTACCTTCACCTTTTTGCTCCATAATTGCCTGTCCAATATGAATAATTTCTGCTGCACGCTCCCCGAAGCAGTGAATACCTAAAATTTTTAATGTTTCGCGATGAAATAGAATTTTTAAACTGCCTACATTCATCCCTGCTATCTGCGCTCTGGCTAAGTGTTTAAATTGGGCGCGCACGACTTCATACGGAATTTTCATGGCAGTCAATTGTTGTTCGGTTTTACCGACAGAACTGATTTCAGGAATGGTGTAGATCCCGGTTGGAATATCCTCAATTAAATGAGTATCACCGTGACCTGTTGTTATTGCACGGGCTGCGAGACGACCTTGATCATAAGCCGCTGAAGCTAAACTGGGATAACCAATAACATCGCCGACAGCATAGATATTTTCATTATGAGTACGATAGGTAGCGTCAACTTTAATCAGACCTCGATTATCAATAGGAATAGCGATATTTTCTAAATTTAGATTATCAGTATTTCCGGTACGGCCATTAGCATATAATAGACAATCGGCTTTGACCTTTTTACCAGATTTCAGATGAATAATTACGCCATCATCTGTTCCTTCAACTTTTTCATATTCTTCATTATGGCGAATAACAACACCATTATTCCAAAAATGGTATGATAAAGCATCTGACATTTCTTGGTCTAGAAACGAGAGAAGGTGATCACGGGTATTAATAAGATCAACTTTTACCCCTAACCCTCTAAAAATTGAAGCATATTCACAGCCAATTACTCCTGCACCATAAATAATAACATGTCGGGGTTCATGATTGAGTGTTAAAATCGAATCGCTATTGTAAATGCGTGAATGCTGAAAATCGACATCAGGTGGACAATAAGGACGAGAGCCGGTTGCGATAATAATTTTTTCAGCATATAGCGTATCGTCAGTACCATCATTATAAAGAACTTTTACGGTATGTTCGTCAATGAAAGAGGCTTCACCAGCAAACATATTACAGCCATTCCGTTCGTAAAATCCTTGTCGCATATGTGTTTGTTGATTGATTACGGTTTCGGCTTGTTTAAGAATGTCGGAGAAAGAAGAGCGCAGAAGACGAGACTTATCGCTGTATAATGGGTTTTGATTAAATTCGATAATTCGGCTGACCGCGTGCCGAAGCGCTTTAGAGGGAATTGTTCCCCAGTGGGTACAACCACCGCCAATTTTATTATAACGTTCAATAACGGCAACTTTTTTCCCTTGTTTTACCAACCCCATTGCTGCGCCTTCTCCCCCGGGGCCGGAACCAATAACGATAGTATCAAATTGAATCTGTGGCATTCGGTATAACCTATTATTATGTAAATACGAGTAGACAAATCACATTAACATTATCTTCTTTAATCATGCTTAAATATAAGATTCAGGCTTTACATTTTAATAAATAAACAGAAATTCCTTATATACTAGTTAAACTTAAGAACACTGCAAATCTGTTAAAATTTGGTATAGTGGTCTAGTTGCATTATTATCGAAGAGGTATATTAATTACTGTGAGTAATATTACAGGCATTAGAGCAAAGCAGAAAGAAAAAACGCGTCGTTCTCTGATAGAAGCGGCTTTTAGTCAATTGAGTGCTGAGCGTAGCTTTACTAGTCTCAGCTTACGTGAAGTTGCGCGAGAAGCAGGTATTGCACCCACTTCTTTTTATCGACATTTTCGTGATGTTGATGAATTAGGATTGACCATGGTTGATGAAAGCGGGCTTATGCTCCGTCAATTAATGCGTCAAGCTCGACAGCGTATTGCAAAAGGTGGTAGCGTCATTCGAACATCTGTTGCTACTTTTATGGAATTTATTGGTAATAATCCGAATGCCTTTCGGTTATTGCTGCGTGAACGTTCAGGCACATCTGCTGAGTTTCGTGCTGCAGTTGCCAGAGAAATTCAGCATTTTATTGCTGAATTGGCCGATTACTTGCAACAAGAAAGTAACATGCCTCGGTATTTTACTGAAATACAAGCAGAAGCCATGGTTACTATTGTATTTAGTGCGGGGGCTGAAGCATTAGATATTGATCAGGAAAAAAGACAACTTTTGGAAGAGCGGTTAGTTTTACAACTTAGAATGATCGCTAGAGGCGCCTATTATTGGTATCGTCGCGAACAGGAAAAACATAATATCAAATTATAAATAATTTTTTGCAGTAAATCCCAAATTGCAACTATTTATTATTATTTTCTATATTAGCTTTTTAAATGGCTTTTAATATTATAAGTATTAGAAAAATATTATTTATATCAATATTATTTAATATTTATTCTAACAGTAAAATAATATTAGCCATCGCTAGATAGATTCTTTGCTGTTATGACTTATAAAACGCCATATTTTTAATGGCGTTTTTCTCTCATTTAAATATCTTTATTCTCAAGTAAAACTCCACATTCAATATGGTGGGTATAAGGAAATTGATCAAATAATGCTAATCGATGAATTTTATGGGTTTTATTAAGTATATTTAGATTGTGACAAAGTGTATTGGGATTACAGGATATATAAAGAATACGTGGATATTTTTGTACTAATGCAACTGTTTTTTCATCTAAACCACAACGAGGTGGATCAATCAAAATTGTGTTACATTTATAACTCATTAAATCAACACCTTCCAGGCGTCTAAACTGACGTTCACCTTGTATTGCTTGGGTGAAATCTTCTGCTGACATTCGAATAATTTTTACATTATTAATTTTATTAGCTTCAATATTATATTGAGCAGCAGCTACTGATGGTTTGGCAATCTCGGTTGCCAGTATACGATTAAAATTTTGCGCTAGTGCGATAGAAAAATTACCGTTTCCACAATAAAGCTCAAGTAAATCTCCTTTTGCGTTTTTAGTGCAATCAATTGCCCATTCTAACATTTTGATATTTATTCCGGCATTGGGTTGGGTAAAACTATTTTCAATTTGGCGATAAATAATTGACTTACCAGCAATAGGTAATACCTCATCAATATGATCCTGTTCTAATATAATTTTTGTTTTTGCTGCGCGTCCAATTAGCTGTATATCAAAACCTTGATTAATTAAAGCGATACGTAATTGTTTAGCTTGCTCAATCCATTCCTCATTCAATTTTTTGTGGTAAATTAACGAAACAATAATCTTATTACTTAATGTTGATAAATAATCTACTTGGAAGAGTTTATAACGTAAAACAGATTTACTTTTAATTAGGGGAATTAAGGCAACCATCATTTGATTAATTAATTTACAAGCGATAGGTAATTGATCAATTCTTATACGTTGTTTAGTCGTTTGATCAAACATTATATGAAATAAATCTTGCCCTTCATGCCAGAGGCGAAATTCAGCACGCATTCTATAGTAGGAAAAATCAGAACGAAAAATTTCTGGCTTAGGTGCATTATAAGGCAGCATAATACTGTTTAAATATTTGATTTTTTCAGTTAACTGCGAGTTGTATTGGGTAATTGATAGATTATTTAGCATGTATTCAGATTCATATTATAAAAAATTTTCTATCGTGTGATTGTAGGGAAAGAGAAAGAGATGTCTAGCTTTGATGCACGATTTATGAATCGTAGTTAAAATAGTTTTTCTAAGCTTATTTTTCCAACATTGATAGTAAGAGTCGTAAAATTTTAGGCCATCGATATTGGACGATAATGCAAAAATAAAAATAAGTTATAATATTGTCTTAAAACAAGCGGGCAGTTATTACAACTGCACATGGATTTATTCAATCTAATATTACTGTATAATTACTCATGACTATTTTTACTAACAATTCTCTTATCAGCATATTGTTCATTATTGTGACGAAATGAATGAAAAATAAAATAAAAAAAGTAACCTCTGCTCAGTTGAAAACGGCTCGGCCAACTATTCTAATTTTTGATTCTGGTGTTGGTGGCTTATCTGTTTACCGTGAAGTCAGACAATTATTGCCAGATCTACACTATATTTATGCTTTTGATAATGATGCTTTTCCTTATGGAGAGAAGAGTGCCGAATTTATTATTGAACGTATTATTCGCTTCATCGATCAAATTCAACAAAAACACGCATTGGCAATAGCAATTATTGCTTGTAATACTGCCAGTACGGTCAGTCTACCTATTTTAAGAGCACATTTTCAATTTCCAATTATAGGCGTTGTTCCCGCGATAAAACCAGCAACTAAATTAACACGTAATGGTATTATTGGACTATTAGCAACCAAGGCCACTGTTAGTGGAAACTATACTAGAGAGCTTATCGACCGATTTGCTGTTGATTGTAAAGTTGAGATGATTGCTTCGTCAGAATTAGTCGAATTAGCAGAAAAAAAACTTCATGGCCAAATAATCTCAACAGAAACATTAGTGCGCATTGTAAAACCGTGGTTAAAAATGAAAGAACCCCCTGACACCATTGTGCTCGGTTGTACACATTTCCCATTATTATCGGCAGAACTAAAAGAAGTGTTGTTTGACGGAACCAGACTCATTGATTCTGGCGCAGCAATTGCTAGACGAGCGGTTTGGTTAATCAATAATCATCCAGATCTGATTTTAACAAAAAATAAAAATATCGCCTATTGCACTAGAATGGATGTTGAAGCTGAAAAGCTTATCCCTGTATTGATGAATGAAGGTTTCAATCAGTTAGAAAAAATTTCTATTTAAGCCTATTTGTCGAAATATAAACCAATTAGACAATTTTTTTTAAATAACGGTTGCCAGCGGCGTAAAACCGCCTATAATGCGCTCCCACTGGTCGAGAATAAACAATTATATTTTTAATCAGTAATAAAAAAGAAAAGTAGAAATAACTACTTGACTTTACAGGTGAAAAGCGTAGTATACGCCACCTCGCGACTCCAGTCGCACGCTCTTTAACAATTAATCAGACAATCTGTGTGGGCACTCGCAAGACATCATCAAAAACTATTTGAAGATTAAGTCTTAAAGAGTGACAAACAGTTAATTCATATATGAACTAATAAGCAGTAACGTTATTTTAGCCAACGGCGAAGGCAATAAAAGGCCAACAAAGTGGCAAAAAAGCGTTACGGCCAGTAAAACATTCTTTGAGCATCAAACTTTTAATTGAAGAGTTTGATCATGGCTCAGATTGAACGCTGGCGGCAGGCCTAACACATGCAAGTCGAGCGGCAGCGGGAGAAAGCTTGCTTTCTTGCCGGCGAGCGGCGGACGGGTGAGTAAGGTATGGGGATCTGGCCGAAGGCGGGGGATAACCACTGGAAACGGTGGCTAATACCGCATAATCTCTAAGGAGCAAAGTGGGGGACCTTCTGGCCTCACACCTTCG
>NZ_AUCC01000060.1 GCF_000429565.1 Arsenophonus nasoniae DSM 15247 | reverse complement strand
CAGAAACAAGGTTGTCCCATTAGCGATTTTACAAGCTCACTCTGTTTCATGCGATAGTAGCTAACTATCACAAAAAACAAGATACAAGCGATTTTCTCCAGTGACAAGATTGTGGTAGGGCTGAGGCAGGTTGCCCAGGGTTGTAAAAACCATTAACTGATTTTGTGGGTGCGGTGCGGTATTTGGTTTCAGTGTTTGACCATCCTGCTGTACCAGATGACCGGTGATCCAATAGACCGGTTGATTATGCTGATAAGCAACGGCTTCTTCCTTTACCTTATAGCGTTTATGATTATCCTGTGTCACAGTGACCCATTGCTGAAGATTGTCGTCCCATAGCTGGTAGTAACCATCCCCAGCAAATCCACCATCTTCACTATCTTCACCACTGATCTGATTGGGATACCATTGATATTGCTGTTTGACAAATTGAAAATTTTTTAAAATATTATAATCAGAAAAGACGGCAAACACCTGCTCTGCTGGTCGTAGACCGTTACCTCCATGCATGGGATCGGTATTAGGATAGTGATTATTGTTTTTATCGATAGAAAAGTTTGGCAAATATTGTTGCGTGACTTGATTGTAACCCCAACTTGCTTGGTAACCTGTTTTGTAGGGGTAGTTAGGATCGTTTATGCTATGAGAGCGGCCAATAGCATGGCCGATTTCATGAATGAAAACACCAGCGCTCGCACTACCACCACCTTGTTGACCACCGCCTAACCCACCATAGGGATCGGGGAAGAAAGCAACATAGCTTATTTCATTATCCCCAACATTAGCTCGTCGTAAACGGTTAGCCAAATTATAACTGGCTGCAATCGAGCCTTTAAATCCACCATTACCAGCATGGGGATCACTGCCTGGTTCGTTTTTATTGCCGGTATAAACGGCATAAAATTCATCCCTAAAAGAGGCAAATTGGTCAAAAGGGACACTAGGATAGGAATAAAGGGTTAATTGCTTGATGGGTAGTTGGGCGACGATATCATTTCCCCATTGATCAATCTGGTCATTAATAGCCCAGTCATTGTCAGTATGGTGGGCTATGCGCATGATACGCAGCGGTAAATTTACATCTGCCCCAACTTTAGGTTGAAATGCAAACGTTTCTTGTTGGTAATGAGGTAAAGCAAGGGGTTGGCCATTAGCTGTCAGAGTAATCGAAATTCCTGGTTTTATCCATTCTTCTTTTAGTGGTGCAACATAGCTGTCTTGATCATTATGACCCTTTAAGGCAACAAGATTATCCTGACTGGGTAAATCAAGTGAGCTGGGTAGCTTTTTATTACCGGTTAATCGAACACGGCCTAACTCGTGACCATCGGCACCATGAACGATAACAGTAAAATTTGGTGCCGGTGCGCCAGACGCACTACTAGCATTAAGTTTAATTAATGCCCAGCGATTTTGGACCAGTTGTAAATAAGGATCTTGAGGACGAAGAACATGGGTTTGAGCAATAAAAACATCATGTAGTTTAAAATCAGCAGGGATAGGCTGGTGATTAGCGATAGGTTCCTGATAATCAGGTGTTTTGAGTGTGAAGGTTTTTACGGTTGGAAAAAAAGGAATGGGGGCCTGATCGTGTTGCAGAATGACAGCAATAGGATGGCTAGTAATACCTTCTTTACCCACGGCCTGAAGGTGAAATTGATCATATCCCGGAAAACTCTCATCGCCAGTTGGCTGATATTCCCATTGTCCTGTTGTGCTCTCTATTTGTGCTGTGCCGAAATGAGGCGCTGCCAGTAATTGCCATGACCACTCTTCATTTACCATTGATGGTGGCAGTTGACCACGGATAATGCCAAGTTTAGCCTGGGTAGAATGGCGATTAGGTGTGACAATATCTGCCATTTTTATTAATTGATCATAGCTACGATGAGTTTGTAACACAAAATCGGTTATCTGGCGGCCTTGACGATCACTTATTGCCAGATATTGACCGTTACTGTCCCATTGGATCTGGATGTCATCACTCGCCATAAGTTTGTTGAGTTTGTTTTTTAATATTTCTGCCAACTGTTGATTATCAAATTCAGCCGGGAGTTCTAAGTTAATATCGGTATAGAAGAGAGAGTCGTTTTCCTCTGTTCCATTTATAGTAAAAGAAAAATGGGTTATTCGATGGCGTTGTGCGGCATCATAAAAAAGGCGATAATCTGCGTGGCCAAAAGGTAGTAGCTTTTCCGATAATATAATTGGCGTGATAGCGGCGGTTTTACCTAATACTAACGTTTCAATGGTTCGTTGCTGCGGATCGCTAATGATCAACTGGCGATGTTGGTAAGTCACTTGCACACCCATGTCTTCAGGTAAATGACGATTGATATGCTCCTCCATAGCAGCAGCAAGTGTGGTACCTGAAGTAATATTTTCTAATGGCATATAGGCAAGATCTAATACCAGTTTACCTGAATTATCTCGCATACGGATAGAAAATACCTTAGCTTGTCTGGCCACTTGATCGGTAAAATTAAGCATTTGATAAGCAAAAATCATTTTTTGTTGGTCAAAATGCCATTTCTGGTTAGTAAAATTAGTTGATGTGATTAAAGGCTTTTTTACTGGTAAGGACGAAAATTCCTCTGTTTTACGACTCTTAATTTCAGCTTGCTGCTCGCCCAGTTCGGTTGGAGTAAATTCTTTATGCCATAAGGGTGCTTCTGTTTCATTATAAACGGTTATTTCAATCGGAATAGATTGATTAATTTCGTTTGTAACTGGCAGATCTAATTGCCAGTTGCCTTGTTTATCATATTTGGCATGATAATATTGATTGCCATATTTTATCTGGATAAAAACTAAATTAGTTTGGGTGTTTATAGGTAGTGATCCAGTGGTGAATATTTCACTTTCTAAAGTACTGGAAGTCATATTTTTACTTTGATTGGGATTGTTATTAAATTTTTCAAATGAAGTTTGGCAAAGTGAAATATTACCCGACAAATTTATATATTGATTTTTTTTTGTAATAATAAGTTTTTTATATTTACATGTAATTGATTATGGTTTTTTGAAGTGATAAAAGGATTGTTATTCATAATTTATTTTATTGTGTTATTTAATTAATAATCAATCTAATACATCGAAAAATTAATATTCGATGAGATATTTGCAGGTTAAATTATAATTGAAAGGCAAATAAATTTATTTTTTCATGATAAACACCCTATATAAATAAAATAATGACAACTTGTTATTTTTTATATTATAGGCATAAAAATGACAATTAAAATAAATTGTTTTTTTTAATCTTAGTCAGGAATTATAGAGTTTATTTTTTATTAATTACTTGCATAAATTAATAATATTTTTATATAAAATAGCAGTAATCATTTACTGCTATTTTATTATTTATCGTTCTTAAATGGGATTATGTGTGTTCTTCCCAGTCCTTAGCACGAGAAACGGCTTTTTTCCAACCGTTATATTTATAGTTACGTTCAGTGGTTTCAATGCCAGGGGTGAACGTTTTTTCAATCCGCATCTTTTCTTTAACTTCATCCAAATCTTGCCAAAAACCGACGGCCAGTCCAGCAAGTAAAGCGGCACCTAATGCAGTACTTTCACGAATAATCGGACGCTCAACGTAAGCACCTAGGATGTCAGACTGGAACTGCATCAAGAAATTATTGGCGACAGCACCACCATCAACGCGTAATGAACTCAAGCGCGTGTCAGCATCTTTCTGCATTGCTTCAAGGACATCACGAGTTTGGTAGGCAATAGATTCTAATGTTGGCACGAATAATATGGTTACGATTGGCACCGCGAGTTAAGCCAAAAATCGCACCACGGGCGTAAGGATCCCAATAAGGTGCACCTAAACCAGTTAGCGCAGGAACAACATAGACACCGTTATTATTTTTGACTTTATTAGCAAAATATTCAGAGTCGTTAGCGTTATCAATCAATTTCAATTCATCACGCAACCACTGTATTGAGGCACCAGCCATGAATACCGCACCTTCTAGTGCATAGTTGACTTCACCATGTGGCCCACAAGCAATGGTAGTCAGTAAGCCATGATCGGAAATTTTGGCTTTTTTGCCGGTATTCATTAATAGGAAGCAGCCCGTACCATAAGTGTTTTTCGCCATGCCCGGTTGGACACAAAGTTGGCCATAGAGTGCAGCTTGTTGATCACCAGCCATTCCAGCTATTGGTATACGAGTTCCTCCTTTACCACCAATATTGGTTTGCCCATAAACTTCTGATGATGGACGTACTGTTGGTAGTATCGCGCGTGGAATATTAAAAGCATCGAGGATTTTTTGATCCCATTCCAGCTCATGAATGTTAAATAACATAGTGCGAGATGCATTAGTATAATCAGTAATATGGACACGCCCCTGCGTCATTTTCCATACTAACCAAGTATCGATAGTGCCAAAGAGTAACTCACCATTTTTTGCTCGTTCATAGGCTCCGTCAACATTCTCCAAGATCCATTTAAGTTTGGTACCGGAGAAATAGGGATCAACGACCAGATCCGTATTTTTACGAATATATTTCTCCAGTTCTGGGTTATCCCGCTTTAGTTCGGTACAGAAATCAGCTGTACGACGGCATTGCCAAACAATGGCATTATAAATGGGTTTGCCGGTTTCTTTCTCCCAAACAATGGTGGTTTCTCGTTGATTAGTTATGCCAATACCGGCAATTTCATCACTGCGGATATCAGAAATTGCTAATGCTTCAGCTAAAGTAGCACTTTGCGTTGCCCATATTTTTATTGGATCATGTTCTACCCAACCTGGTTTTGGATAAATTTGAGGAAATTCACGCTGAGAAATATTAATAATATTAGCATCATGATCAAAGATAATGGTGCGTGAACTCGTAGTACCTTGATCAAGTGCAATAACATATTTTTTTTGTTGGTGTTTCAGTTGTCATAATAATTGTCCAATTTACTTCATAATATATTTTTGATTATTTTTGCGTTTATTTTTTGTTTTGATTTGTCATAGCAGGTAAATGGTAGCCAATCAGTTTGCGATAAGCAAAAGCGCCGATAATAGCGCCAACAAAAGGTGCTGTTAAAGGAATCACAAAATAAGGGAAGCTGCGTCCACCGGTTAAGGCAATATCACCCCAACCAGCGAGATAAGCCACTAATTTGGGACCAAAATCACGAGCAGGATTTAATGCAAAGCCGGTTAGTGGACCAAATGAACCACCAATAACCGCAATCAGGATACCAATAAGTAGCGGTGCTAATGGGCCACGAGGTATGCCATTGTTATCATCAGTTAAACTTAATATCATACAAACCAAAATAATAGCAATAACAACTTCAACTACAAATGCTTGTAGGACGCTAATTTGAGCTGCTGGGTAAGTAGAAAAAATGCCCGCGGTGAATAAGCTTTCTTGTGAACCCCGTACTATTTGGTGTACTTTTTCATAATCTAGAAATAGTTCGAAGTACAACCCATAAACGAGAGCGGCCGCGATAAAGCCTCCCAACATTTGTGCAATAATATAAGGTAGTACTTTTTTTCTATCAAAATGGGCAAATAACCAAAAAGTAATGGTAATAGCCGGATTTAAGTGCGCTCCTGAAATACCTGCTGTAAGGTAAACGGCCAGAGCCACGCCAAACCCCCAAATAATACTAATTTCCCATAAACCTAGTTGTGCGCCTGCAATACGCGTAGCAGCAACACAACCCAAACCAAAGAATACAAGTAATGCGGTACCTAAAAATTCAGAGATACATTGACCTGTAAGCGTAGGTGAAGTAATTTTACTCATATGTTTATCCTGCAAAAAGTATGAATACTAAGCAATAAAATTTGTTTTCTTTTATTATTTCCTGAGAAAGCTCTGAATGAATTTATCGTTAAATGAACGTAAACGGAAATAAAGAGATCAAATATTGTTGGATCACGTCAAAAAAATGAGCGAAATCGCTCTGATAAAGTGATCGAACTGACATTCTACTTGATGTATTTTTTTGCAATTGGTTGGATAAATAGAAATAATTAAGGTTAGATCGGCATTTATCGAGAGCTTTCAACTAGACAGGCGTAAGAAGGCTACTTACAATCGTAGCATTGCTAAAAAAGGGGACGAAAGAATGTCATTTGAAGTTTTTGAAAAATTAGAAGCTAAAGTTCAACAAGCGCTAGAAACCATTGAGCTTTTACAGATGGAAGTTAATGAACTTAAAGAGAAAAATAATAATTTGTATCAAGAAGTCGCGAGTGCTAAAGAACAACATGGAACATTAGCTCATGAAAATGAGAATTTAAAACAAGAACAGCATGCCTGGCAAGAGCGTTTACGCGGTCTATTAGGTCGAATGGAAGATGTTCAGTAGTCGTCCAACATTTTATTGCATTAGAAAAAAATAGCAATAAGGGCAAAATTTGTTGCCCTTATTGTTACTTAATCGATAGATATTGAATAATACAACGATGTTTACTCTCAACTAAAAAAGGTATTAGTCTTCAATATCTTGATCGTTATTTGGCTCATCGTCTAGAAGTAATGGATGCTCGGAGAGGATAATACCGGTATTATCTGCATACAAATAATCTTCTGTAAAGAATGTAACGCCACCAAAATTGACGCGAACATCACTTTCTCCGGTGCCGTCACTGGTACAACCTACAGGGATGGCAGCAATGGCTTGAATACCAATATCTAATTCTGCTAATTCATCAACCTGACGTACTGCGCCGTAAATGACTATACCTTCCCATTGTTTTTTCATAGCAAATTTTGCAAATTCAGCATCAATTAACGCCTTACGTACAGAGCCTCCCCCATCAACTAACAGGATTCGACCCTCCCCCGGTTCTTCGAGTAAATCGTAGATGAGGCCATTGTCTTCAAAACATTTGACTGTCACGATTTGACCACTAAATGAAGTACGCCCGCCAAAGTTAGAGAATAAAGGTTCTACCACATTGACTTCTTCTTGGTAGATATCACACAGCTCGGAAGTATCATATTTCATAGGATTTCGGTCTATTTAAGTACACTGGAAGTTCAGTATATCTCTATCTAGTTGTTTTTTGCAAAAACATAGCTCATAAAAACACTGAGAAAAATCAAAATGACAATAATTAATTTAAAATAAGTCCAATAGAAAATAGAATATTAGTTAGTAACGCCGCTTTTACCATATTTTCTAATAAAGGTTTCATACCCTCAGCGGTGGTATCATGAATAATTTTCTTTATATGATTTAATAACATCGGTATAGCGAGCAAGAATAACCAACCCGTCCAGTGATGAAGATATAGCAAGCTAAAGAGTATTAGACAGAAAATTGCAATTAAGATAAGTGCCGCATGATACTGTCGGGCACCTTTGGCGCCTAATCTAACAGCTAAAGTATTTTTACCAGCTTTAATATCATTGTCTATATCTCGCATATTGTTAACATTGAGTACTGCTACTGACAGTAATCCACAAGCGGTTGCTGGTAATAATGTCATCAAATTAAAATAGTTAGTATGTAGATAATAAGTTCCAATCACACTCAACCAACCAAAAAAGATCAGTACTGAAATGTCGCCCAGTCCCAGATATCCATAGGGTTTTTTACCCACTGTATAGGTGATGGCGGCTGTTATAGCGATAACGCCAAGTATCAGAAAGCCAATAATATCCTTTGGCGTTCTACCAGCGACTATGATCAGGGTTAAGCCAAAGAGACAACAAATAAAGATAGTGATTTTTAGGGCAACTTTCATTTCTGCTAGGCTAATAATGCCTTTTTGTATACCTCGTAATGGCCCTAATCTTTGCTCGGTATCACTGCCTTTAACAGCATCACCATAATCATTCGCCAAATTGGATAGAATTTGTAGTGCAGCAGCAGTGAGTAAAGCTAATAATGCAATTGAGAGTGTAAAAGCACCAGACCAATAAGCTAATGCAGAACCCGTTATAATCGGTGCAATACCCAAGGGAAGCGTTTTCGGACGTAAGCTTTCCAGCCACGCCTGCATTTGTATAGGGTTTCTTGATGTGATTAAATTCATGTAATTAATCCACAAGTTTGATGTTATAAAAATAATGGGAGGCTTAGCCCCCCATCCAAGATTATCATCAGCAAAGTTAACGATACCCGATTATAAAATAAATCGACTCAGATCTTCATCAGCAACTAGCTCATCCAGATGCTTAGCGACGTAATCAGCGTCAATTTTAATGTTTTGACCATTGCGCTCACTGGCATCGAAAGAGATATCTTCCATCAATCGCTCAAGAACGGTATGTAATCGACGAGCACCAATATTTTCTGTTTTTTCATTGACTTGCCATGCTGCTTGAGCAATTTTACCGATACCTTCGGGTGTAAATTCAATGTTTAAACCCTCGGTTGCCATCAATGCTTTATATTGTATAGTTAAAGACGCATTCGGTTCCGTTAAAATACGGTTAAAGTCTTCTGCCGTCAACGCTTGTAGTTCAACTCTGATAGGTAATCGGCCTTGTAGCTCCGGGATCAAATCAGATGGACTTGCAACCTGAAATGCGCCAGAAGCGATAAATAAAATGTGGTCAGTCTTTACCATACCATGCTTAGTAGAAACAGTGCAGCCTTCAACTAAAGGTAACAAATCGCGTTGTACCCCTTCTCGAGAGACATCTGGGCCAGAAGTTTCTCCACGTTTGCAAATTTTGTCAATTTCGTCGATAAAAACAATGCCGTGTTGTTCAACCGCGTCAATTGCTTGCTGTTTTAGTTCTTCTGGATTAACCAATTTTGCAGCTTCTTCTTCTATTAAAGTTTTGAAGGCTTCTTTGATTTTCATCTTACGGGGTTTATGTTTTTGCCCTGCCAGATTTTGAAACATAGATTGCAACTGACTGGTCATTTCTTCCATGCCAGGAGGGGCCATAATTTCAACACCTACTGGTGTAGTAGCAACTTCAATTTCAATTTCTTTATCGTCTAGCTCCCCTTCTCTTAGTTTTTTGCGGAAAGATTGACGTGCGGTAGAGGGTTCTACATGGGGATCGGGTTGTCCCCAATTATTTTTAGCTGGTGGCAATAAAACATCAAGAATACGTTCTTCGGCCAGTTCTTCTGCACGGTAACGATTTTTTTCGATAGATTGCAGGCGTACCATTTTTACAGCAGCGTCAGTCAAATCACGAATAATAGAATCAACCTCTTTACCTACATAACCAACTTCAGTAAATTTTGTTGCTTCGACTTTAATAAAGGGAGCGTTAGCCAGTTTTGCTAAACGGCGAGCAATTTCTGTTTTCCCTACCCCGGTTGGACCAATCATCAAAATATTTTTCGGCGTTACTTCTTGGCGCAATGCTTCATCTAGTTGCATACGACGCCAACGATTACGTAGCGCAATAGCGACAGAACGTTTTGCTTTGTCTTGACCAATAATATGATTGTCCAATTCATTGACAATTTCACGAGGCGTCATTTCAGACATGTTTAAATCCTTAAGATTTTGAAGAGAGTTCTTCAAAGTTAAAATTATGGTTGGTATAAATACAGATATCACTCGCTATATTTAACGCTTTTTCTGTAATATCACGTGCGCTCATTTCTGTATTTTCTAACAGCGCACGCGCAGCAGCTTGTGCATAGGCACCACCAGAACCAATGGCGATCAAGTCATTTTCTGGTTGAATAACATCTCCATTACCTGTAATGATCAATGAGCTGTTTTCATCTGCAACAGCTAAAAGTGCTTCAAGTTTTCTCAGCATACGATCAGTACGCCAATCTTTAGCCAGTTCAACAGCGGCTTTGGTTAGATGTCCTTGGTGAAGTTCTAATTTTCGTTCAAAAAGTTCAAACAGTGTAAATGCATCAGCAGTACCGCCCGCAAAGCCGGCGATAACTTTATCATTATAAAGGCGGCGCACTTTACGGACGTTGCCTTTCATGACGGTATTACCCATCGTCGCCTGTCCATCACCACCAATTACAACTTGGCCATTACGGCGAACACTTACGATTGTAGTCATGAGTCAGCCCTTGGTTATTTTATTAGGGGAGTATGTAAACATACTTTTTAATTTTTTTATTACATAAAAAGTCTGTATTTACGCTATTAGGAATGTAAATGGGGGATAATAATCATTTTTCAACCCTTACTTGTACGAAGTATACAACCGGATACGCCGACAGATTTAGCTCGGTCACGTATTTTTTCTGCTGTTTCTTTGTTGTAAGGCCCAAGTACGACACGGTGCCAGCCATCAGTCGAACTAATTCTACTTTCTAAACCTGAGAATGCCAGATTGGCTTTAATCGATTCTGCTTGCTCCAGGTTTTTAAATGAACCACATTGTACCACTATTTTTTGTTGGCTATCCGTTGGTTGTTGGGGCTGCGGTATGGGTTTTAAGCTCGCAGGTGATTCTATAGGCGGGCCATTAATGATGACTCGTGAGCAGGGAACATTATCATTATTAGGCACTTCGGATAGATTAGTGACAGGATTGCGTCTATCCGCATCAATTTGCTGCAGAAGTTGACGTTGCTCATTGGTTAACTCAGTTGTGTTATTGATATTTGATTTGTTTGATTGGTTAAAGTTTGGTAGATCAGTGCCCCGCTTTTCCAGCTCTTTTATGTAACGCCAACGTTCTTCTGGCTTAGGTGGTAGACTGCTGACTGGCTGATTGGTGTTAGGTGAGATTGTTCTGTTAAGCACAGGAACGCGTTTATTTTGCGTAATGAAATATAAGCCGCCAATAAAGATAACGACGATGGCAATCGCTACAGCAAGGGTTGTTTTCGGCAATCCTTGATTTGATTTTTTCTTGCCTGAATGTTTATTTTTACGGGACGTTGTGCGTCCTCGTCTTACGTAATCTTTTTGTGCCACTTTTCAATTCGCTAATTAATAAAAAAGTTACATTAATTCGTTATAGGTTACTTAACCTAATCACTTTTGACTAGTCTTTCGGTGGACAAACACTATCACGGATAATTAAATGGCAGTCTAGCAATTTTGCATTTTTATCTATTTCATGGCCTTGAATTTTCGCTAAAAGTAGTAACATTGCTTGGCGACCAATTTCAAAGCGAGGTTGCTCGATTGTGGTGAGAGCGGGTTCGCTATATTGTGCAAAGTTTAGATTGCCAAATCCAATAATAGATAAATCTCTTGGTAATGTTAGCCCCATACGTTTGGCCTGCCATATTGCACCGATAGCCATAATATCATTATGGCAAAAAATTGCGCTAGGTGGCTTAGGTAATGTAAAAAGTTTTTTTATGCCTTCGGCTCCACCTTGGTAACTAAAATCACTGTTAATAATATATTCCTGTTGTACCTTATTACCTGCTCGCTGTATCGCTTGCATGTAACCCTGCAAACGATATTGGCAAGACAGAAAGGTTTCTGGGCCTGTTATGCAAGCAATATATTTATGACCCAGTTTTTGTAAATAGTTAATTGCGTTAAAAGAGTAAGTTAGATTATCAATATTTATAGTAGCAAGTTTGAATTCAGGTACAAATTCATTTGCAACAACTATTGGGGGAAAATCTTTCGGTTTTCTATTAGTGAGAGAAAACGGAATATCAGAATTGAGTAACACGATGCCATCAATTCGTTGGCTAATAAATATATCAATAAGTGTGTATTGTTGTTTTTGATAATGTTTACAATCACCAATGAGTACCATATATCCTTGTTCAGCAGCCACTTGCTCAATGCCACTAATAATATCAGGACAAATAGGATTGGTAATATCGGGTATAGCGACAAAAATGGTTTTAGGTTTGCTTGATTTTATATTTTTTGTCAGGTAATAGGCATCATAACCTGTTTTCGATGCAGCTTGTTCAACTTTCTGGCGCGTCTTGACAGAAACTTGATCGGGCTTAGTGAGGGCTCGTGAAACTGTTGCAGTAGACACGCCAGCTGCGTTAGCAACATCCTTCATCGTTGCGTTGTAGTAAATTATCTTTTGTTCCATAGCCCCACCTCGCATCCTTAATCGTTAATCACGTCGATCTAATTTTTGCGTTTACTTATTTTAAGCATGTTAACCGCCAAATTTTTAAATAAATTTGTCTGAATCGTTTAATTAGATTTATTTATAGAATAGCTTCGCATAAAGCTAATTTTATTTAATTCAATAGGTGTAGATGAGTAATTACAACGACTAATTTTCGGTCGGATCAACATCAATATTCCATTTTACTTTTCGACTTTCAGGGTAGGCCATAATTTCAGGTAATATATGCGAAAGGAATTGTTGTAAATAGGCGCGCGAAGGATGTTGGAGTAGTAATTGCCAACGGAAACGGCCTGCCCGCTTGGCATGGATCGCAGGTATAGGACCCATTAACCAAAGTTGTGAGTCGCGCATGTTATGTTGTTCTATATATTGGCGGAGCTTGTTTAAAAAATTAGGTGCAGACTGATTATGGTGATCTTCTGAACGGATCATGATATGACTACTATGCGGTGGCAAAAAAACATCACGTCGTTCCACTAGTGTTTCTGCCGCGAACGCGTTATATCCCTTTTCTAATAATGTCGATAATAATGGATGTTCAGGATGGTAGGTTTGTAGGATCACTTCGCCATGCTTACCGGCTCGGCCAGCCCGTCCAGATACTTGGATATAAAGTTGAGCAAATCTTTCCGCTGCCCGATAATCACTGGAAAAAAGTGCACCATCGACATTTAATAGGGCAACCAGAGTAACATCAGGGAAATGGTGTCCCTTAGCCAGCATTTGGGTGCCTATCAAAATCCGAGCACCACCTGTATAGACAGTGGCTAGCTGTTTTTCTAATGATCCTTTACGCCGAGTGGTATCTCGATCAATGCGGGTAACCGGTATATCAGGAAAAAGCTGATAAATTGCCTCTTCTAACTGTTCAGTTCCTAAACCGACAGGCAGCAGATGCGTTGAGCCACAGTGTGAGCATTGTATTGGGATTGGTAGTTGACTATCACAGTGATGGCAACGTAGCTGACATTGATGATGGTGTAGTGTGTAATAATGATCACAACGTGAACACTCAGCAATCCAGCCACAATCATGGCAAATTAAGGTTGGGGAGTAGCCGCGACGATTTAAAAATAGCATCACCTGATTATTTGCTGCCAGATGATCTTCCATACGCTGAATTAGTGGTTTTGACATACCATATTTTAATGGCTGGCCTTTTAAATCGAGTAAATGTTGACTTGCCGGTTTAGCGTTTCCTGCGCGTTGGGTTAGATCTAGGCGGTGATATTTTCCTTGCTCAATATTATAGAGACTTTCTAACGAAGGTGTTGCTGTCCCCATAATAATTGGAATGTTCTCTTTTTTGGCACGCAAAACAGCCAGATCACGGGCATGATAACGCCATCCGTCTTGTTGCTTGTAAGAGTTATCGTGCTCTTCATCAATAATGATCAAGCCCAGATTGGCAAAAGCAGTGAATAATGCGGAGCGCGTACCAATCACAATCGCACTATGTCCTTTTTGTGCACGCAACCAGACTGCCAATCGCTCACTATCATTTAATGCGGAATGTAGCACATCTACGGGAGCATTAAATCGCTCACTAAATCGTTGAATAGTCTGGGGAGTAAGACTAATTTCGGGAACCAGGACTAATGCCTGTTTACCTTGGGCTAAAATATTTTCAATGACACTGAGATAGACTTCTGTTTTACCAGAACCCGTGATCCCCACTAATAACCAAGGCGCAAATGTTGGTTGAGAACTTATTGCCCCTACCGCTGTTGATTGTTCTAGATTGAGTTTTGGTTTTTCACCACAAATGTGAAAATCAGCATGCCAACTTTCCATTTTTGGTTGGATGGCTAATAGTTGAATTAAGTTTCTTTTTTTTAGTGCTTGTAGCGCATTCTCACTCAATTCATATTCTACTATTTGGTGCCGATATAGGGGCTGCTGCTGTAGTAATGCGAGTGCCTGTTGTTGTTTTGGTGCTCGTTTAAGTTGGTTTAGGGCAAAAATTTTACCTTGCTGCGTGATTTGCCATTGCCATAGTGGAGAAAATGTTGCTGCTTTACCTTGCCGTAGTAAAACCGGTAGTGCATGAAATAATACTTCACCAATTGGGTGATGATAATACTGAGAGGCCCAAAGGAGTAATGACCATAAACTGTCCGAAAAGAGTGATTCTTGATCTAAAACTTGTTCAATGGTTTTTAATTGTTCACAACTGAGTTTACTATTTTGACTATGCGATAATACAATACCTAAGATAGTACGCTTACCAAAAGGTACCAATACCCGACTACCTTTGATGGGTAAAGGGAGATTGGATTGATAATCAAAAGTGCGCATCAGCGGAACAGGAAGCGCCACTTGAACAATAGCCATTATTAAGTGTTCCTAATCATTGTCATAGATATTATTTATAAGACATAAAAGATAGAGTATCACATTATTTGAATAGATTTCATTGCGCTATAAGCGGATTTTCTGTATGATCCGCCACCTTTATTAGTAATTTTGATGATTACTAAGCACTATTCTTAATCGATTTGACGTATGGTGTCTAGCGTTAGGGTTAGATAGCGATGCGGCCTAACTAGAGGTTTTCTATGAAAAAAGATATTCATCCTAAATATGAAGAAGTTACTG
Source organism: Arsenophonus nasoniae DSM 15247 (assembly GCF_000429565.1). GTDB lineage: Bacteria > Pseudomonadota > Gammaproteobacteria > Enterobacterales > Enterobacteriaceae > Arsenophonus > Arsenophonus nasoniae. The sequence goes on along the minus strand of NZ_AUCC01000060.1, from coordinate 4,844 downwards.
CGACTTGTTCTTGCGGTAATGTAATGAAAATTAAATCAACTGTTAATCATAATCTGAATTTGGATGTTTGTGGTAAATGTCATCCATTCTATACAGGTAAACAGCGAGATGTGGCTGCCGGCGGCCGTGTTGATCGCTTCAAGCAGCGATTCAATATTCCAGGCATGAAAAAATAATAATGGCTCAATGATACAAGCCAAAATCATGTTGATAATATAGGAGTAACACTTCGCTAAATATCGGAGTGTTACTGTTATATAAAACCAAAATTATTCAATTAAACCAAGACAATTTTTACATAAAGCTTTAATTATTTGATCTTTAAAAATAAGGCAAATAATTAATATTCCCATGTGTCTGGATCAATACCTCTTTGGCGCATAACCACTTTTGCAGCTTCTGGAATTTCATCATCACGCTCTTTGCGTAAATCATCGTCATCGGGTAACGGTTGCCCAGTGAACGCGTGTAAAAATGCTTCACATAGCAATTCACTATTTGTCGCATGGCGTAAATTATTAATTTGTCTACGAGTGCGTTCGTCTGTCAAGATTTTAAGTACTTTTAATGGGATAGAGACTGTGATCTTTTTTACTTGCTCACTTTTTTTACCATGTTCAGCATAAGGGCTAACATAATCACCATTCCACTCAGCCATGGGATACCTTAAGTTAAGTCAATCAATAGAAGAATTTATTTAGTTGCTGTATAAATATAGCCTTAGTTGGCAAAAATTTGTTTAATAAGTTTCTAATATTCTATCGTTTATTGCCGTTTTTAATATTGATAATTATCCCACTACTTGATTTAAACGTAAAGTGTTTTGGATTTCCAGATGTATTAACATCTTCATGTCTATTTAGTTATATTTGATTATCTTTTCAATTCTTTCAGTGAACCGATATTATGTTAGCTAAACCAACAATATTAACCATATGTCATTGGTTAAGTGCTATATTAGCAGCGCATTATTTGATGTAAGCTAGCAACTACCAATAAAAATTTATTAAGTTTTTCAGTAGCTATTGAAGATTTAGGTAACGCGTTTCAGCAAGTAGCGAAGAGGTAACTTTTTATCATGAATGCAGTGACAGCGAGAGCAGTAAAATATCACCATCGTCAATTACATAAATTTGGTGGTAGTAGTTTAGCTGATGTGAAATGTTATCAGCGAGTCGCTAATATTATGGCAAATTATAGCCAGCCCGGCGATTTAATGGTGGTATCTGCGGCCGGAACAACAACTAATCAGTTAATTGATTGGTTGAAATTAAGCCAAACTGATCGTGCTTTAGCCAATCAGATACAGCAGTCGATACGCCGTTATCAACAGGATCTTATTATTGGGCTATTACCAGGCACAAAAGGCCAGATATTAAAGTTAGCTTTTTTAGCTGAACTTGATCGCTTAAGCACCTTAGTCGATAAACCAATTCATGATGATATTTATGCAGAAATTGTTGGTCATGGAGAAATTTGGTCTGCGCGTTTAATGTCCGCAGTATTGGAAGAATTTGGTTTGCCAAGTCAGTGGTTAGATGCACGACTTTTTTTGCGTGCAGAATTTGCTGCTCAACCCCAGGTAGATGAAACCCTATCACGCCCATTATTACAACAGCTTTTGCAACAACATTCCAATAAACGGTTGGTGGTGACTGGCTTTATTGCTCAGAATAAACAAGGTAAAACGGTATTATTAGGCCGTAATGGTAGTGATTATTCAGCAACCCAGATAGGGGCGTTGGCGCAGGTTAATAAAGTAACTATTTGGAGTGATGTTGCCGGGGTATATAGTGCTGATCCGCGCAAAGTCAAAGATGCTTGTTTGCTGCCATTATTACGCCTTGATGAAGCCAGCGAATTAGCGCGTTTAGCGGCACCGGTGCTTCATACTCGCACGTTACAGCCAATTTCTGTCACTAATATTGATTTACAACTTAGATGTAGCTATCAGCCTGAACAGGGTTCGACAAAAATAGAGCGTGTTTTGGCATCAGGTACAGGTGTTAAAATTGTTACCAGCCATGATGATGTTTGTCTGGTTGAATTAAATCTGGCAAATCAGCAAAATTTTAGTCAAACCTATAAAGAGATCGATTTATTGCTAAAACGGAGACAGTTGCGACCATTAGCGATTGGCTTACATCCAGATCGAAAACTGATCCAGTTATGTTATACCTCAGAAGTCGCCACTAGTGCTTTGTCAGTATTGAAGGAGATGGCGGTAGTAGAAGATTTATCGTTACGTGATCAATTTTCTTTGGTTGCCCTTGTCGGGGCGGGTGTGGGGAAAAATCCGCTGCATAGTCATCGTTTCTATCAACAATTAAAGGATCAACCCGTTGAATTTCTTTGGCACTCTGAAGAAGAAATAAGTCTAGTAGCTGTTTTGCGTACAACTCAAACATCACATTTAGTGCAGGGATTACACCAGAGCTTATTTCGGGCGGAAAAACGTATTGGCTTGATTTTGTTTGGTAAAGGTAATATTGGTTCTCGCTGGCTGGAATTGTTTGCTAGCGAGCAAAAAACGATTTCCGCTCGTAGTGATTTTGAATTTATTCTCGCCGGTGTAGTTGATAGCTGCCGTAGCCTATTAAATTATGAGGGCATCGATCCAAGTAGTGTATTAGCTTTTTTTGATCGTGATGCCACAATACATCAAGATGACGCGCTTTTACTCTGGATGCGAGATCATCCGTTTGATGATCTGGTTGTACTGGATATAACAACCAGTGACCGATTAGCAAAAAGCTATCTTAATTTTGCTAGTTATGGTTTTCATCTAATCAGTGCCAATAGGGTAGCTGGCGCTCTGGCGAGTGACGACTACCGTCAGATCCGTGATGCTTTTGCAAAAACAGGTCGATACTGGTTGTATAATGCGACAGTCGGGGCGGGATTACCAATAAATTATATTGTTCGTGATTTAAAAGAGAGTGGTGATAAAATCCTTTCTATTAGTGGTATTTTTTCTGCTACCTTATCTTGGTTATTTTTACAATTTGATGGCACGGTACCGTTTAATCAATTGGTTGAACAAGCTTGGCAACAAGGTTTAACTGAGCCAGATCCACGAATTGATCTCTCTGGACAAGATGTAATGCGTCAATTAATCATTTTGGCACGTGAAGCGGGCTATGAAATTGAACCTGAACAGGTGCGGATCGAGTCATTAGTTACAACCGAAGCGGCAACCGGTGATCTGGATGAATTTTTTGCAAATAGTATGGTTATTAATGAACAAATGGCACAACGTCTCCAGGCTGCTCAGGAAATGGGTATGGTCTTGCGCTATGTTGCACGCTTTGATGCCACAAAGAAACGCGCCAAAGTGGGTGTTGAAGCTGTTTTGCCTGATCATCCCTTGGCAGCGTTATTACCCGGTGATAATGTTTTTGCCCTTAAAAGTCGTTGGTATCGTGATAATCCATTAGTGATTAGAGGGCCAGGCGCTGGACGTGATGTGACGGCAGGTGCAATCCAGTCTGATCTGAATCGTTTATCACAATTGCTTTAATCACCATAATCACGGCGTAGCCATCGTGCTTCCGTATGCACAGATAACCAACAAAAGCAGAGGCGTTATTACTCTGCTTAGTTTGGAAGGTGCACTGGACAGTTAACTATATTGGCCAGTCATCCATCTAATCACCTACAGGAATTGCTCCCTAGCTTGAACTGAAATACGCTTTATTGTAGCAATAAGTCAATCATAAAATTTTATAAAGATGCCATACTTTTTGATATAGGTTTAGGTTTGATGATAAACCAAATATCCGTTATATCATAAGGGAATGTTATTATTTCGCGATTCTATTATTAGCGTGAAAATGGTAATTATCTACTGATAAAACTGTTTCAACTTATATAATGCATGAATAAATGTTTGGGCAGTGAAAGTTAGGAGTCTTAATGGATCAACAATATTCAGCGATGCGCAGTAATGTGAGTATGTTAGGTAAGTTATTGGGTGATACAATTAAAAATGCTTTGGGTGAGGATATTTTAGATAAAGTAGAATCTATCCGTAAATTATCAAAATCTTCCCGAGCAGGAAATAAAGCACAGCGTCAAGCTTTATTGAAAACATTACAGAATCTCTCTAATGATGAACTGCTGCCTGTCACCAGGGCATTTAATCAATTTCTTAATCTAGCCAATGTCGCAGAGCAATACTATAGTATCTCTCCTCATGGTGAAGCATCCAGTAATCCTGAGGTATTAGCCAATCTTTTTGCGCGCTTAAAAGAAAAACGATTTACTAATAAGGTGATAACAAAAGCGATCGATGAATTATCGATTGAATTAGTATTAACCGCCCATCCAACAGAAATTGCGCGCCGCACTTTAATTCACAAATTGATTGAAGTGAATAGCTGTCTAGCACAGTTAGATCATGATGATTTAGTGGATTATGAACGTAATAATATTATGCGACGTTTACGTCAATTAATTGCACAGTGTTGGCATACTGATGAAATCCGTAAAAATCGCCCAACGCCGATTGATGAGGCTAAATGGGGATTTACGGTGGTTGAAAACTCATTATGGGAAGGCGTTCATGGTTAGGAATCTCAATCAATACAGTAAGGCATTAATGGAGGTGTTTTGAACTCAATATTTCTATTAAATTCTGACAGTTTTCTCGTTGATTAACCATGAGAACAGTAATTCGGTTAAATTATCATCTAAAAGCCTAATAATAGGCACACTGCTCCTAGGTTGCGGTTTGTAACCATCGTTTTTTGACCATTTTATCCCGCCTTTCTGACAGTAAAGTGACGGCGTGTATTCCTTTTTCCGCACTCATAAACCGCAATCGGTTTCCACATAAAATACAT
>NZ_AUCC01000059.1 GCF_000429565.1 Arsenophonus nasoniae DSM 15247 | reverse complement strand
TCGGAGGAGTTTAGGGCGCACCTCTTTGAACGGAAAATAACTCAAAGCATGAGTCGGCGAGGTAATTGCCTCGATAATGCCGTGATGGAAAGATTTTTTAGGAGTTTAAAGACAGAAAGACTTAACCGTTTATCGTTTATGAATCATCAATCTGTTGTCTGTGAAGTTGAAAATTATATTTAGTTTTACAATTATTATCGACGCCATTCAACGATTGGTTATTTAACGCCACATCAAAAATATCATGAACTAAAAAATGCCGCTTAGATCTTCTACAGAATTTGTTGACCATTACACTCCGAAGGAGACACTGTCGCCAGTGACGCCAAAAGTAGAAGTCCAGCGATCTGAAACGGTTATTTACAATCAGACAACTTTTGTAACACGGATGTCTATTAACAATACTGGAGATGGTAATACATTGTCTCTTAGGCAAAGTGTATTTAGTAACAGCACAGAACGGTTGAGCCAAGTGATATCAGGATTTAAAAATCAAGATTCAACTGCTAATACATATTTTACAGAGCTTAAATTCACTCAAAACCCACCCATGTTTGTGCCAGATTGTTGACGCAAGAGCGAATAAAATAATTTATTAGTATCAAATAAGTCAGTTATTAAAGCCTGTCTCTTGAACAAGACTTGCGTTTAAGAGACAGTTTTACATACTGGCTGGTGATGATGAAGATTTAACAATGGATTTATCAGAGTGTTGAGCTAAGTTTGAAGCTATTTTTACTCGCCTTATCGTTCCTCTTAGATCACTCAGGCTAGCCTGACGAAATTGTGCTGTAGCTCATTCATCATTGTTTTTAATCATTTCAGAAATCTTTAAATTGAATACTTTTAAGATCTGATTGTATGGAGAATATTTAATGCAAAAAGCCCTCACATTAAGTAAGGGACTTTTGTATAAGAAACAGATTGTTCAAACTGGCTTACTATTTTAATTGCGGTAATCGTTTTTTAATTAATTCAATCGCAATAAGTAATTTTAATCGCTAATCCACCTTGTGAAGTTTCTCGATATTTGGCATTCATATCTTTGCCGGTTTCATACATGGTTTCAATCACTTTATCCAAGCAAACGCGCGGATCACTGACCCGACGTATAGCCATTCGGGCCGCATTAACCGCCTGAACTGCTGCAATTGCATTACGCTCAATACAGGGAACCTGGACTTGACCACCAACCGGATCACAAGTGAGGCCAAGATGATGCTCCATGCCAATTTCAGCTGCGATACAGACTTGGGCAGGACTACCGCCCATTAATTCAGTTAGCGCTGCTGCGGCCATAGAACAAGCAACACCTACTTCACCTTGACAACCGACCTCAGCACCAGAAATTGAAGCATTCATTTTATAAAGGGTGCCGATAACGCCGGCAACCAAAAAGAAGCGGGTAGATGAATTTTCGTTAATAGGACGAATGAATTTATCATAATAAGAAAGTACTGCTGGAATAATACCACAAGCGCCATTGGTTGGCGCGGTAACCACTCGTCCACCTGCCGCATTTTCTTCATTAACTGCCAAGGCAAACATATTGATCCAATCAACCACCGCCATGGGATCCGTTGTTGTATTATCGGAGGTGACTAACATTCTTCTTAATGCTGCAGCCCGGCGTGGTACCCGAAGTGGGCCTGGTAATAAACCTTCGGTATTGACACCACGTTCAATAGCTTGTTGCATAACCTGCCAGACTGTATCGAAATGAGTTTGGATTTCTTCTTTAGAACGCAATGCTAATTCATTTTGCATAACCAAGGCCGAAAGTGAAAGGCCGGTATCTTTGCAGTGCTGTTGTAAATCAGCAGCGGATTTGTATGGATAAGGTAGTTTAACAGACGACCGACTTTCTTGACCAAAATGCTCTTCATCAACGATAAAACCACCGCCAATCGAGTAATAGGTTTTACTGTACAGTGTATCTTCATCTGCGTAAGCAGTAATTACCATACCATTTTCATGAAGTGGCAGATTAGTGGTATGAAAGTTCATCCCTCCTTGGCGAGGGAAATTTACCTCATGTTGTCCATTGGCAAGAGATAAGCGCTGAGTTTGTTCAACATTTTTAACGAAAGTAGAGATAGAATCGATAGCCACAGTATCAGGTAAATTACCAGCTAATCCCATGATAATGGCAATATCAGTGGCATGCCCTTTCCCGGTTAAAGATAATGAGCCATAAACATCAACGCTAATACGCTTTACCGTGGTCAGCATCTCTTTTTCGATTAAATCATCAACAAATTGTTTCCCGGCTTTCATTGGCCCGACAGTATGAGAACTGGATGGGCCAATGCCAATTTTAAAAATATCAAAAACACTACTCATATTTTATTCGCCTCCTTGTTAAAGGCGCTAATTTTTTAGTAATAGGCTGGCTGACGCGTTGAAGTTAATATTCCGGTCTTATGATATTTGGGAAAGCTAATTCATTCCAGATAATGAAAGCCATCCCAAAATCGTTAAACGTTAAAGAAATAATTTATATACTGCAGCTGAAATAGCGATAATACCGACAATGACCACAAAAATATTACTAATGTGACCAGAATACTTCCGCATAGCGGGTATTTTGCTAATGGCATACATTGGCATCATGAACAATAGAATGGCAATAACCGGCCCACCTAAACTTTCAATAATGCTCAGAATGCTTGGATTTAAAGTAGCAACTAACCAGGTAGTGACTAACATAAAAATCGCAGTCGCTTTATTTAGTTTTTGAATATTAATTGTTTTACCTTTTGCTCGATAAGCACGTTCAACCAAACCATTAAAACCTTCACGAGCACCAAGATAATGCCCTAGGAACGATTTTATAATCGCAACAAAAGCAATGAGTGAAGCGGCATATTTAATAAAAGGTTTATCGAAATAACCAGATAAATAGTCGAGGATACTGATGTTTGCCGCTTTTGCTTTTACCAGATCAGCTGGAGATAAGGTAAATACACAGCTAAAAACGAAAAACATTACCGTTAATACCATTAAAATATGTGCTGAAGCTAAAATTCGCGAAGATTTTTGATCAGCATGCGAGCCATATTCTTTACGATTGGCAACAGCGAAAGCAGAAATAATGGGTGAATGGTTAAAGGCAAAAACCATAACAGGAATGGTTAACCAAATTGTAACCAACATACTTTGGTTATTTTCAGCACTATCCATGTTAATATTGGACAATGAAAGCGTTTCTAATGCAGCACCATGCCAATGTGGGATCATATAGAGAGAAAATATCACCAGCACCGCAATAAACGGAAATACTAGCATGCTCATTATTTTCACTATGTATTTTTCACCTAGGCTAACAATAGCCATAATACTACCGACAAGAATGAGTGCTAATAGCCAGCGTGGTGGAGCATTAAAACCGAGGAGTTCAACGATGAAATTCTCGACATTGTTGGTAATCGATACGCCATAAACTAATAAGATAGGATAAATAGCAAAAAAATAGAGCAGCGTGATCCAATTACCCGCTGAACGGCCAAAATGTTCTTCTACAACCTCAGTAATATCGCCATTAGGTTTTGATCCGGATAATACAAAACGAGTTAAACCGCGATGGGAAAAAAAGGCCATTGGAAAAGCGAGCAACGTCATTAGAATGACGGGCAATAGGCCACTCATACCTGCATTAATAGGCAAAAAGAGAACTCCAGCACCAATTGCGGTGCCGTATAAACCTAACATCCAAACTGTATCACTTTTACGCCAAACTTTTACGTCCTGGTGTGCATATGAGGAAGTGATGGAATCAACTCGAGTTGTATCCATGGTAATCTCCAAAATATAAAACAAGAAACAAAAATAGTAATTTTTTAATGTATGAAAACCGGTCAATATAATTATGATTGCAGGTATATTTATACAACATGCTTTATCTACAGAAACAAAAATATATAGTTAGAATTTATGTAAATAAAGTAATTGATTATTCTAGTAAAGGCTAATTGCAATACTATACCACATTATGGTTTAGTGTCATTATTACAATACTGTTTAGAATCAATTTTATTTGTTTTTTTATATATTGAAATTATATTTTAGTTTTTCAGGCGCAAATATTATTATTTGTTGGCATAAAATTCCGTGATCGGAGTCCCAAAAGTATAATAATCTATAGTTTGTTGTTAAACAATATAATGTTTTTTGTTTTTATTTTGTTAAATTTTGGCAGTTCTTAGTTTATAGTGCTTAAAGTTGTTTTAATAAATATGATTAATCATTCAGTTAATCAGCTCAAATTTTAATAAAAAAGATTCTTATTAATTTTTGTAATGTATATAAATAAACGGACAATTTACTAATAATATTTAGCGGTTTTACTTATTTATAATTATTAATGGATTTATTGCTTGCCATTTTCTGATTTCATTTTAAACATAATATTATTATTTTTTTACTTTTGTACGAAAAATAGTTTATATTTATTAACTTGTTATTTTGATTTCATAAAGAAATAATTTCCTTTTAAGATATAACCATTATAAATTAGTGGCGTAAATTTAAAAGATAAATGGTATAAATATTAAATCTAGCAACCTTTAATTCTATTTTAGTAAAATCTGATTATGTTATTTTATTTAGGTGATACTTATCATAAATAATTATCTATTGATTTAAGCTATTTAAAATGCTGAATCATAAAATAGCCTCTTTAAAATTGGCAAATTTTTAAATTAATAGAGGCGATTTATGGATTTATTTAAATTATTTTTGTATTCAACCTCTGATCCAACCCTTTTTAATTAAAGGAGCGAATAGGATTTGATAAGCTTTTATGATATATGGTAGTAATTTATGACCACCTAATTCCCAAATTGTTTGACTAATTCCACAAGCCATAATAGCAACTAAAAATGCCCCTACCATATCTAAAGGCCAATGTACCCCGAGAAAAATTCTAGCCCACGCAATGGTGAAAGCCGGTATAAATAACAACAGCCCAATCCAATTTCTTAACCAGAATAAAAAGCCAAAGGCAAAGATAAAAGCAATAGTAGCATGATTACTGGGAAAAGAGGGGGTAGGGGCATGAGCAAGAAAATGTTGACCTATCCCCAACACAAAAGGTCGCTCTAGTGGAAAAATGACGCCAATAAAACCGGAAATAGCTAAACCTACAATAAGTGCAAGAGCGGTTTTACAGACAAAAACTCTTTGGCAAACTAAATTTCCCGCTCTACCCCAAAACCAGCAGGCAATAGTAATTAAAGGAAATATGAGAATGAGTCGCTTAGCCAAAAAAATTGCCAGCGTTAGTGTACTAATGGATGTAATTGGGGTGGCATTAATAAAACTAAACAAACTTAAGTTAATATCGTTTAGCAAGGTAGAGTCCTCATCAAATATCTATCATGATCATTTATATTAGATAGCCAAGGGTAAAATGTCTTTTATATAGGGTAAAGTAAGTTTGGTGATATTTATACAAAACTTATTTGTTTATTAAATAAAACTAATGGCATTCACTATTTTGCTAGGGAGATACTATGTGGTACCAGAAGCAAATTAAATTGTGTTCTCGCCCACGAGGATTTCATTTGATTACAGCCGAAATTATGCGACAACTACCTGAAATTAGTCGAATAGCAGTGGGTATTGCCCATCTTTTTATTCAACATACTTCTGCATCGTTAACCATCAATGAAAGTGCAGATCCAAGTGTCCAAACTGATTTTGAAAGCTATTTTAATCGAATTGTTAAAGAAAATGAATATTATTATCAGCATACTTGCGAGGGAAGTGATGATATGCCGGCACATTTGAAGAGTAGCTTACTAGGAAGTAGTTTAGTTATTCCAGTTACCAATGGTCAGTTCAATATGGGAGCATGGCAAGGGATTTACCTCTGTGAACACCGCAATCATGGTGGCGAACGTAAAATTATTGTAACTCTGCAAGGTCAATTAGATAGCGACAAATAAAAAACCGATAGTTTAAATAGGACATAATTTAAACTATCGGATTCCTCAATAATTTGGGGACATTCAAATAAAAGCAGTGGCATAAGTTATGACTATTTATTATTCATAAAGTTCTTATAAAAGAAAAAAAGCATTTTTTGCCAAAAAATGCTTTTGTGATTTGTGCCTAAAACTTAATAGATAAGATAATAAATAATTTTATTAAAATCAGTTGGTTAAGAAAGTAAATGTTCTTCCGCGTAGGCTTCAAAATCAGTACAACCACCAATATGTTGTTCATCAATAAAAATTTGAGGAACTGTATTAACAGGTTTACCCGCTTTTTTCGCTAAATCAGCTTTAGTAATCCCCTCCGCTTCTATATCGACATAATTATAATCAAAATCATCACGTTCATGTTTTAATTTTTCTGCTAGTGCTTGTGCACGGACACAGTAGGGGCAACTAGAGCGACCGAAAATGACAGTAAACATCACATCTCCTTCAATTAAATTTTTATCTATTGTCTACAATATCAATTAAAATGCCTATAGTTAGCATGAAAAAAAGCACAATTTATTCTTATTCTTATTCTTATTCTTATTTGAGATGTTAATAATGACCTAATATAACAGGATAGCGTTTTTTAAAAGGAAACATAGATTTGTTATGAGCAAAAAAAAATTATCGGCTATGCGTTCTTTCGGTGATATGCCAAAAATTGTGATAATACTCGAAGTTATTGGCATACTATTATTGTTATTGGTCTATTTAGTGATAAATAACTATATTGAAATAGCTGCTTTATTTATGAAAAAAGGTGTTTTGCTTGCTATGATTATGTTAGCAGTAGGTTGCATGATACCAGCAATCATTAATATTGTTTGGCGAGCACTGCCTAAGCTTAGTTTTTTTGGCATTGATCAACATAAAAATAGTTCGCAACATAACCCACGTAAAATAAAAGCTAAGCCGTGTAATCATCGTAAGGTGGATTAAATTATGGGTTAGAATGGCTCGTTAAATATGATTTAACATGATAAAATATGGTCTGTTTTTGGTTTGCGACAATAGATAGCGAATTTTTATAGGTGAAATTATTGCTATTATATGTAAAAAAGGTTAATTAATGGATTCGATTTGTTTCCCTGACATAGCTAAATTGCGAGAGTGGCTTGTTCAACTCAAAACATCGTATTTTGAATGTGATAATTGCCAGGCATTGCATTTGCCTCATATGCAAAATATTGATGGTATTTTCGATGCAAAAGTTGAGATTGTTGAAAACATATTAGTTTTCTCGGTTTTGGCTGAACTCAAACCGACATCGATTATTACCCTATTGGCAAATTTAAGCCAAATTAATGCTAGTTCATTAACGGCGAAAGCATTTATGGAAATTAATGATGAAAATTTGCCTAAATTAGTTGTTAGTCAGTCTTTTCCCTTGTTGGCGGGAATGACATGTAACCAATTCTCCAGTTTTCTTCAGCAAGCAGAAGAACAGATGGCTGCTATTATTTTTGAAGTTTATAACAATGATCTGCTTTATAGTGGTCAAGAAGATATAGAAGATGAAGAGCTATCTGAGCAAACCTTGCCTGCCCGCTTTCTACTACATTAAATTATAAAAAAAGATCTAATAGCATCTGCCATTCATATGAGTGGTTAATGCGTTTCCTAGTTTATATATACAAATATTATAGGAATACAAATACATTTCAGCCTTTTTATTACTTTAAAAAGTATAACTATTTTGCTAGATTCTTTTTATTCTTACTACCACTGCATTTGCACCTTATCTAGCCAATAATTTTCGACTAATAACTACATGCTAAAAGGGATTTGAATATGCTTAGTTCATTGGAATCTGCTAGTGTCAAAAATATTGAATCTTCCGTTACATCCAATCATCACCTTGATCCAGTAAAAGTAGAAATTGATAAAAAAATTGAAAGTAAATTTGTATTGGTTTTTAGTGGATTTTCTGCAATGGGATATAAAGATACCGAAAAATTACATAAATATATAACAAAAGAGATAAAACAACATATTGATGAGCATGGGATCCATAATTTACTCATCGTTGCAGGTGCGACTTCTGATGGTATTGGCTGTGTCTATGATATTGCTAAAAATTTAGGCGTATGTACCTTGGGAATTGTTTCACAGCAAGCGCCAACAAATAGCCTAGCAAAAAATTGTCAGAGTGTTATTCAAATAAAGGATCCGGATAACAGCTGGAAAGTTCTGGATGATTCAGGTAATTCTTATATGGTATATGCGGCAAGTAAGAATGGATGTTTTTTAGCTTTTGGTGGCGGTAGCGTTACCCTCAGCGAATTAGAAGAAGCTGTTGGCAAAGGAATTAAAATAAAAATTTTCTCTGATTTTTTACCTGACCCAAATAAATTAGACGGTAAATTAGCCCAAGGAAAAACTATGGCTGAAATATGTCCGATACAAACCAAATATACAGAAGAGGTTTAGTATAAAAAACAATCTCTTCCACTGATTTAAGAAACGAAGAAAACGATAAATTTTGCCATAATTTTTTCTTTACAGCTCAGGCACGCTGCTATCTTGCGGATGGAGTCGTTCTGATTATCACAACTCACCGTCATTCAATGGTTAATCGCATTAAAATAAAACAATGTTTATCAAGTGGCGTTTAATGTTATTGATATCTATAAATCATAAATTTTAGACGTTAAAGATTAGCGCCCTTAGAATGCAATAAAGCATTAGCTTTATTAATTAACATCATAATAAATCTCGTTTTCTTTAGTCGAAAGCGAGATTTATTTGGTTAGGTTTTTTCAAAAGATAACGCGTATTTTTCTAGATAACGCATTAATAAGGTTAAGATGCCATTTACGCACAGATATATAATTCCCGCCGCAATAAAAACATCAACATTATAAGTTTGGCCAAAAATTTGTTGGCTATATCCCATAATTTCTAATAGCGTTATGGTACTAGCTAGTGATGTGCTTTTAAATATAAGAATTACCTCATTGGAATAGGAGGAAAGCGCACGTTTAAGCGCATAAGGTAAAATAATTCTTAGGGTTTGATGATTTGACATACCTAGCGCCTGACAGGCTTGCCAGCTAGTTTTAGGAATTGCTTTTACTGCACCATGAAATAATAGAGTGGAATAGGCGGCACTATTTAGGGCTAATGCCAGCAAGGCACAAATCCATGGAGTAGAAATCAATGCCCATAAAGCAGGGTAATCTCTTAGTGCGGGAAATTGACCGGGTCCATAGTAAATCAGAAAAAATTGAACTAGCAAAGGGGTACCAGTAAATAGGGTAATGTAACCTTTAATTATGGATGAAAAAATTGCTGTTTTTAACGACAAAATGATAGTCAAGAATAGCGCTAACGAAAAGGCAATAAGTAATGCACATAATGTTAGTGATAGACTGGTTGGTAGGCCTGGCAGTAATGAAATGATTAAATCGATCATTTTGCGACTCCCCGTTCAAACTGGGTTGTGCGTAGTTCAATCCGCCGTAAAATAAATTGACTTACCAGGGTGATAGCTAGGTAGATCAATGCCACAATTAAGTACCAAGTGAAAGGTTCCTGAGTACGATTAACGATACTTTTAGTTTGCAACATTAAGTCGTTTACGCTGATCAGAGAAACCAAGGCGGTATCTTTTAGCAATACTAGCCATTGATTGCCTAAGCCAGGTAAAGCGTGACGCCACATTTGCGGCATGATCAGCCGCAAAAAAATAACATTCCGATTGAGACCCAAGGCTTGGCCTGATTGCCATTGGCCGGATGGTATCGCTTTTAGAGCGCCTCTTAAGGTTTGGGATGCATAGGCAGCATAGAGTAGAGCAAGGGCAAAGACACCACAAAAAAAAGGAATAAAATCGAATTGATTATTTTGCGGGAAGAACCATTCAGGATCGACTTGCCAGGTTGTATGCCAGAAAATGATATTAATATCAATGCCATCACCTAACAACATAATAAATTGTAATGTGCCATAGTAAACGAACAGGACAACTAACAATTCTGGTAATCCGCGAATTAAAGTCACCCAGCAAGAACCAAGCAAGGCCACGGGCCGCCAGCGGATAGATTCCCAAGCAGTAAATAACATGGCTAATAGCAGCCCTAGAATCAAAGCGGCGCCGGCGAGAGTAAGTGTTAAGCCGGCAGCATTTATTAGAAATAACAGATTATTCATCGCGATAATCGACTATTTTTGTAACCATTTTTGGTAAATAACATCATAACTGCCATCTTGTTTTACTTGTGCCAACGCTTTATTTAATTTATCTAGCAGCGTTTTATTTCCTTTACGTACCGCAATAGCAAGACCTACACCAAAATAATTAGCATCTGTTACTTTTTCACCTACAGCTGCAAGGTTTTCATTACCTTTGGTTTTTAGCCATTCCGTCGTGACAGCAGTATCACCAAACACCGCATCTATCCGGCCATTTTGTAAATCTAGGATTGCCGTTTGGTAATTATCATACGGGACAGCTTGCATCTCTTTATGCTGTTGAATGATATATTTTTGATGAGTGGTGCCATTTTGCACGCCAATTTTTTTACCTTTTAATAATGATATTTTATTAATCTTATTTTTTACTGCGATAAATGTTGCTGAATTATTGTAATAAGTATCAGTAAAATTAACCTGTTTTTGCCGCTCTGGCGTAATATCAATTCCAGCTATCAATGCATCAAAGCGGCGCATCTTTAAACTGGGGATTAAGCTATCAAAAGATTGGTGAGTAAATGTACAGTTAGCATCAAGCTTTTTGCATATTGCATTCGCCAGATCAATATCAAACCCGACAATATTATTATTGGCATCGATTGATTCAAATGGGGCATAAGTTGCTTCAGTTGCAAAGCGTATCGTCTCTTTTGTAGTGGCTAGTATCGGTAAGGACAGGCTGCATAAGATAATCGCTAACAATGATTTTTTCATTAAGGTATTCTCAATTAGATGAATGGGATAGATAATTTGTCAAGCCTTGAGTTTGTGGTTTAGTTAAACGATCAATATTGCCTTGCTCCACAATTGCCCCTTTTTCCATATACACGATTTTGCTTGCTGTTTTACGAGCAAAATCAATTTCATGAGTCACAATCAGTTGGGTAATACCTGTTTTTGATAATTCTTGTATAATACTAACCACTTGAGTTGTAATTTCAGGATCGAGAGCCGCTGTTGGCTCATCAAATAATAATATTTCAGGCTCCATCATTAATGCTCGAGCAATAGCTACTCGTTGTTGTTGCCCACCAGAAAGATGCAACGGGAAGCGATTAGCAAATTCAGTTAGCCGCAAGCGATCCAATAAGTTTTCCGCTTTTTGTTTAGCTATTGCTTTGGTTAAACCTAAAACTAAGCAAGGGGCCTCAATCAGATTTTCGATTACGGTTAAATGAGGCCATAAGTTATATTGTTGAAATACCATACCGACTTTTTGTCTTAGGGCGCGAATTTCATGGCTTTTTGGTTGGCGTGAGAAATCAAAATGATAGCCTACAATGTCAAGTTGACCAGAGCGGGGCATTTGCAGTAAATTGAACACCCGTAATAATGAGCTTTTGCCAGCACCACTTGGACCAAGTAGTACCATCGTTTCACCCGTTTCACATGTCAAATTGATATCGTGTAGTGCTTGCTCTTCACCATAAAAGCAATTAATTTGGTTTAATTGAATACTCATGCTAAAAATCTGAATAAATAAACAAGTGGGTTAATAATAATCTTACTGAAATAATTATGCAATATGTTGTTTTTAAAAAGTCTAATATTGCTATATTTTAGGGTTATTTTTCCTTTATAAAATAACTTTAATCATTTTTATTCATTTTTAATGCAATTTTATTAATTTTTTGCGCCATTCCTTTGAAAATAAAACGGTGAATTGGGGTCATAATTAGCCAATAGATTAGACCGAAAAAACCGGCCGGGTGCCACCACGCTCTGACATCAAGTGTTCGATGTTTGCCACAATCCTGAATAGTAAAGGTTAAACGGCCGAGTCCCGGCGCTTTCATACCAAATAAGAGTGTTAATTGATGCTTAGGTTTAATACTAATAACTTTCCAGCTATCAATCATGTCACCTAAATATAATGTTTCACGTTTAGGACGGCCATATTTTACTTTGTTGCGCATTAAATCATCAATGCGGGCGCGTAATTGCCATAAAATATTGCCATAAAATATTGGCGTAAAAATATCCTCTTTTGCCACCAATTTGTTGCACGATTTGCCAAATAGTATAGCTAGTGGCAGTAGTTGTTAGCGTAAAACCGGCATCTTTCGGATAATAGCTATATTTGGTACACCAATGTGTTTTTAGCGTTGGATCTGACCCCCAATCCGCTTTATTAATGGCATTATGCGAGTCGATAAACGCTTGTTTAACTGCTTCATCAACACTAAGTAATTTTTGCGGAATAAGCTGTTTTAACGCTTGATCATTAGCGGGCAAATTGTACTGTAGCCCCTGAATTAAACTTTTGCTAATTAAGGGAGATACTGAAGTTATTAAGCTAATGAAATGAATAGAAATTAATCGAATTGGAATAGGCAGGGGGATAATTGGTCGATATTTACCGCTGATGCGCATAAAGCGCTTGAATAGTGTTTGATAATCAATATATTCAGGTCCTCCCGCATCAAGGATGCGATGCTGATTCGTTGAGTGGGCTATCAATTGTGTCAGATAGTACAGCATATTTTTTAAAGCAATAGGACAAGATTTTGACCTTACCCAACGTGGGGGAGTAAGAATTAATAAGTTGTAAGTCATATCCCGAATTATTTCATAAGGCACTGAGCCCGCTCCAATAATAATGGGCGCCCGAATTTCTGTCACCGGAATTTTACTTTCACGTAAGATTTCTCCCGTCAGTTTACGGGCAATAAGATGTTGTGAATGACAGGAAGCGTGTTGTAGGGCACTTAAATAGATAACTTGTTTTACTTTAGATTGCTCAAGTACATGTTTAACATTCTGAGCAGCCAGGCATTCTTGTTCAATAAGATTATTATTCGCCGCCATACTGTGAACCAGAAAGTAAACAATATCAATATCAGTCATAATATTGTTTAAGGTTTTTGGTGCGAGTAAATCAACATAACAGCATTGAGTATTTGGCCAATTTTGTGCTTCAACCCAATCAAGTCGACGCGTTGCTGCGGTGATTATATGCCCTTGTTTGATTAACTCTGGGATCAGATTTTGACCAATATAACCGTTAGCACCGAGTACTAAAATCCGTTTTTTATCCATATAGGGTTACCTATTTGAGCCAGGGCATTTTGCTAGTAAATCCAGCTAGTTATTCGCTATTAGGTGAAGAAGGCGATCAGTAATGGCGTCAATAGACTTAGTACAAAACCGTGGACAATGGCAGCAGGTACAATAGACACCCCTCCGCTACGTTGTAATATGGGTAGCGTAAAGTCCATTGATGTTGAGCCACAAATCCCTAATGCCGTAGAACGAAATTGATTGATAATAATGGGAATAAGCATAATTGCCGCTAATTCACGCATTAGATCGTTAAAGAAAGCGGTACTACCAATAACCGGTCCGTAAGCATCGGTAAGTAGTATACCCGTTAGAGAATACCAACCGTAACCGGCAGCAATCGCTAATCCCACTTTAGTCGGTAGACCTAATAAAACTGCAGCCAAAATGCCACCAAGCAGCGCGCTGATGGCAACAATCAGCGCAATCGCCGCTCCTCTGAAATTAATTAAAATTTGTCGCAGATACATCCCACTATTACGTAAATGGCAACCCACCAATAATAATAAACAGATAAGTGTAACTTCAGTACCATATTTGGCATAGGATAAAAATGGCCACTTTGTTAATCCTAGTAAGAAACCGAGTATTAATACGCCACACAGTAGTAGTGAGCTTAAAATCATTTTTAATCGAGAGAGAGGCTTATTGGTTTCACGTTTATCGATTTTCCACGGCAACAATTTATCCAATAGTAGTAAAGCAATTAGGTTAGCGGCAAAGGTGCAACAAAAGAAAACCATTGTATAGATAAAAATTGACGTAAGATGAGTACTAATATTATCTAATAACGCCAGTGTGATGCCCATTAAAAATAGGATAATGTAAACCATAGCGCCTAATAGGCGATGTGTAAGCGCTAAAATTTTCTTATTTTTAAAGCGAAATAAATAGCCTACTGTTAACGGTAAAAGAATGATAAGCAGTCCTGAATACATAGTCCATCCTTATTACAATTAACGCTTTTATGGGAATGATTTTGTGGAAATAATGTGAAAAAGATAGGCAAAATAATAATAAATATTTTATAACAGACTCAAAATAGGCGCAATATTACAGAATAATATTTTAAACGTAATTCATTGCTCACAGCATTATCCAGGGGCTATTGCTAATATATAAAGAGGATAATCATGTATTTGCAACAAGTGGAAATTTCTGGTTTTCGTGGGATAAATCGGCTTTCATTAACACTGGATCATAATACCGTGTTAATTGGTGAAAATACTTGGGGTAAGTCAAGCTTGTTAGATGCGTTGACTATTCTATTATCACCAAGGCAACCATTATATCAATTTAATCAGCATGATTTTCATCACTTGGTTGCTACAGATGAACAAATCAATAATCTACAAATAATTTTAGTTTTTTGTGAAAACCAGCCAAATAATCATAAAGTAAGTCGTTTTAAGCATTTATTACCGTTATGGATTAAAGGAGATGATGAATACAAACGTATTTATTATCGGGTGAGTGCAGAACAACAGAATAATATTGTGGCCACTGAACGATGTTTTTTAGATAAGCAGGGTAATAAGTTGGTTTTAAATGATAATAATAAATATATCCAGCAGATTATTCGACTATATCCAGTACTACGTCTAAGAGATGCCCGCTTTTTACATCCTACAGCGACTACATTGTATGCTACTGACTATAAAAAACTAGCTGTTAAATTTGCCAACCAGTTACAGCAATTGGCTTAAGCGTTAATGCAAGCATCACGAAAATTGTCTCATAAAGAGGCAGAGGAAGGTTTTGTGGTACTGCAACAGTTGCTGGGTTATTATTTTGCCGAACAAAATACCCACTTATCTCATCGACAAGATCAGTCAAATATTGCCTATAGCTTACCTAATAGAAGAGGTTGGCGGGTGCTAGAGGATATAAATCGTATCGTGGCTAAACCTGAACAACAGCATATTAAATTAATTATTTGGCAGATTTTTTCCTCTTTTTTGCAATTACAAGGTGATCTGCAACTAGCTCGCTATGCCAGGCCTATCCTGATTATTGAAGATCCAGAAACGCGTTTACACCCTATTATGCTTTCGATTGCCTGGCGCCTGTTAAATCTTTTTCCATTACAGCGTATTAGTTCAACTAATTCAGGTGAATTACTTTCACAAGTTCCATTGAAAAATGTATGCCGCTTAGTGCGTAACTCAAATCGAGTGGCTGCTTTTCGATTAAAAACCAGTAAGTTATCACTTGAAGATATGAGACGTCTCTCATTTCATATCCGCTTTAATCGCCCTTCAGCGCTATTTGCGCGCTGTTGGTTATTAGTTGAAGGTGAGACCGAAATTTGGTTGATGAATGAATTGGCACGCCAGTGTAATTATCATTTTGAGTCAGAAGGTGTTAAAGTGATTGAGTTTGCGCAATGCGGTATTAAGCCATTATTGAAGTTTGCAAATAGTATGGGCATCGAGTGGCATACGTTAGTTGATGGTGATAATGCCGGCAGACAATATGCAGGTTCAGTAATCGCTTATGCTGAGAAGAACAAGGATACGGCACGAGATAGACTAACCATGTTACCTGCGTTGGATATGGAGCATTTTCTTTATCGTGAAGGTTTCAGGGATATCTATCATCAAATTGCAGGTATCCCAGATGATGGCAAGGTATTACCGCGTCGTGTCATTATTAAAGCAATTCATCGAATTTCGAAACCTGACTTAGCAATTGAAGTCGCCAATAGAGCGGCAGAAAAAGGCATTAATTCAATACCTTCGTTACTACGCAATATGTTTTCACGTGTTGCTTGGTTAGCAAGAGGGAAATCTTAGTAAACAGGTAAGCAATAAATATATTGTGGCGTTTGTCTGCAAATTTTAGTCAAGGCAGATAATAGATTGCTATACAGTTTTTAACCTATTCCATATTAAAAAAGGTATTTTTAGTATGAAATTTCTTCGCACTAAAAAAAAGCGTTTATTAATTTCTCTTGTGTTGTTATTAATCATTATCATTACTGCTGTGATGTTTTATGTAATTAATTTGCCTAAAAAGGTAACTTATCAAACCGTACCCGTAATGAGAGGAAATATCGAAAAACATGTACTGGCTACTGGCAAGTTGGATGCGGTTAGCAAGGTAGATGTTGGCGCTCAGGTTAGTGGCCAGTTACAGACTCTTTATGTCAAAGAGGGGGATATGGTGAAAAAAGGGGATTTATTAGCAGTAATCGATCCCCAAAATGCGCAAAATGTGGTGAAAGAATCAGAGGAAACGCTGCGTGAACGGCAAGCTAATTTAGCCTTAGCCCGTGCTGAATTGAAGTTAGCAGAAATGACTTATCAACGCCATGTTGATTTGGCAAAGCATCAGGCTATTTCACGGCAGGAGTTTGATCGTGTTAAAACCGATGTTGCGGTTAAAAAAGCGCGGGTAAAAATTTATATTGCCCAAATTAATCGCAATCAAGCCTCGTTAAATACCGCTAAAACCAATCTGAAGTATACCCATCTTACTGCGCCAATGAGTGGGATTGTGACTAACATTAAAACCTTGCAGGGACAAACCGTCATTGCTGCCCAGGAAGCGCCAACCATTATGACATTAGCAGACTTGGATACAATGTTAGTAAAAGCGCAAGTTTCCGAAGCTGATATTATTAATCTTAAACCTGGGCAAAAAGCTTCTTTTACTATTCTTGGTGCACCAGACACAACTTTTGATGGAATTTTGAAAGATATATTACCTACACCGGAAGAAGTAAATAATGCAATTTTTTATCATGCCCGCTTTGAAGTTCCCAATTCGCAGCATATTTTAAAACTACAAATGACTGCGCAAATTAAAATCCAACTTGAATTACACAAAAATGTATTGCTTTTGCCACTATCTGCATTGAAAGAAAACATTGCGGGTAATCAATACACTGTTGCGGTACTAGAAAATGGCCAACAGGTGGAAAAACAAGTCGAAGTTGCCACACGAAATTATAAAGATGCTGAAATTGTTTCCGGCCTTGCTGAAGGTGACTTGGTCATTACCAACCCTTAGACATCAAAAGGATAAAGGAATGAGTGCATTACTTGAATTGTGTGATATAGGTCGTAATTATCGTTCAGGCGAACAGCAAGTAGCGGTACTAAAAAATATTTCTTTGACCATAAATGCTGGGGAAATGGTTGCGATTGTTGGCGCTTCAGGCTCTGGGAAATCAACTTTAATGAATATCCTTGGTTGTTTAGATAAACCAAGTTACGGCCAATATTTTCTGGCTGGACAAAATATTGCTGAGCTGGATAACGAGCAACTTTCAGTTTTACGTCGCGAATATTTTGGTTTCATTTTCCAGCGTTATCATTTATTACCCTACTTGACGGCCGAACAGAATGTTGAAATTCCAGCTATCTATGCCGGCGCATGCCAACAAGAACGTCGTAAACGGGCAATTGCCTTATTAACGCGTCTTGGTTTGAATGACCGTATTAAATATTATCCGACGCAATTGTCTGGCGGCCAACAGCAGAGAGTGAGTATTGCTCGCGCATTAATCAATGGCGGGAAAATTATTTTAGCTGATGAGCCAACGGGCGCATTGGATAGCTATTCAGGTGATGAAGTTATTACTATTCTTAAACAGCTATGCCAACAGGGATATACTGTTATTCTGGTTACCCATAATATGCAGATAGCAGAACAGGCGGAGCGAGTAATTGAAATTAAAAATGGCGAAATTATCCGTAATTCTGTGCAACGCGAGTCCGCAAAAATATTACCGCCAGTTTTTTCTACCAAAAAATCGCAAATTTCAATGACGCAATGGCTTAATCAGTTTAGAGAAGCGTTACTGATGGCATGGCGAGCGATATTAATTAATAAAATGCGCACATTACTCACCATGCTTGGCATCATTATTGGTATTGCCTCGGTCGTTAGTATACTTGTTATTGGCAATGCGGCCAAAGGACTGGTATTGGCCGATATTCAGTCAATTGCAACCAATACTATCACTGTTTTTCCTGGTAGAGGCTTTGGTGACATGAGCCCACAAGATAGAAGAGCACTGAAAGTAAGCGATGTGGATGCGTTACAGAATCAGCCATCTGTTTTGGCTATATCAGGTAAAATGAGTACTGATGTTCGATTACGTTATGGCAATCAAAATTCAGCGGCAAGAGCGTTTGGCATTGGAGAGTCATATTTTGATGTTTATGCTATGCCAATGAGCGAAGGGATAATACTCACAAGGGATATGGTTAAGCATCATGCACAGGTTATTGTTATTGATCAAAATACCAAAAATATGTTTTTCCCTCAGCACAAACAGGTTGTTGGTGAAGTAATGCTCGTTGGCAATATACCTGTTACTATTGTTGGTGTGGCAGCTGAGCAGAAGTCAATGTATGGCAATAGCAATATGCTACAGATCTGGATGCCTTATACCACGATGAGTAGCCGCCTGATGAATCGCTCTTATTTTGATAATCTCGATATTAGGATTAAACAGGGTTATAGCTCATTAGAAGCAGAACAACAATTGACGCGTTTATTGACGGTATTGCACGGGAAAAAGGATATTTTTACCTACAATTTCGATACATTGATTAAAACGATAGAAAAAACGACTAATACGTTACAGTTGTTTTTAACATTAGTCGCTGTTATTTCCCTGTTAGTCGGTGGTATAGGTGTTATGAATATCATGTTGGTTTCAGTAACTGAACGGACGAAAGAAATTGGTATTCGCATTGCAATCGGCGCGCGAAATAGCGATATTATGCAACAATTTTTAATAGAAGCGATTTTTATTTGTTTGTTTGGTGGGTTTTTAGGGATCTTACTCTCTTATTTGGTCGCACTTATTGCCCGTGTAGTATTACCCGATTGGCAATTTGCTTTTAGTTTGATGCCACTACTCGGTGCTTTGCTTTGCTCAACCGTCATTGGCCTTATTTTTGGTTTTTTACCTGCCCGCAATGCGGCAAAATTAAATCCAGTTGATGCCTTGGCAAGAGAATGAAAAATAAGGATTTATATGCTCCCAAAAGAAGATTGGGAGCAATGATTAAAATAGCAAATTATTAAAGGCAATGAAAACCAACCTATCCATTTTCTACAGGAATAATAAGGCAGGCATGGTTACCTTTAGGCCCTTTAGTTGAACTAAAATTAACCTTCTGTCCAGCTTTTAATGTACGGTACCCTTCCATCTGGATACTGGAATAGTGTGCGAAGATATCTTCGCCACCATTTTCGGGGCAGATGAAGCCAAAACCTTTAGCATTATTAAACCACTTAACTGTACCTGTCTCCATACATCATCCTTTATAATAGGGTTTTATCAAACAAGTGCCTGTGAACAGCTCATTTTATATTGCAGCGAACTAAAAATTGCTTGTTCATAAAATATACTGTATTAAAAAGATATATGGCGTCAAGTGTACTATATTGTCAACGATCACCGAAAACTGATCCACTTTTTATCTAAATCCGATCAATCAAAATTGATCCACTGTTTTACTCAGTTATTGCTCCTGAGCGCCGCTTATCTTTCAATCGGTAGCTTT
>NZ_AUCC01000058.1 GCF_000429565.1 Arsenophonus nasoniae DSM 15247 | reverse complement strand
TTTCTAGGGTTATAGTTTGGCGCATCAATTAACGCAAATAATACTCTGAGTTCGTTGTTACTCAACACTCGCTCACCTTGGTGCTTTATCACCCCTAAGTCTTGGGCAGTCACATCGATAAGCGGATTTAAAGAAATAATCCCCCTGCGAATCCCCCACCGATGCGCGGTTTTGGCATAAAGTAAAATTCGTGCCCCTATTGCTGGTTTTGCTTTTACCACCTCTTCAATTAGCGATAACCAGACATGCAAGTGGGTTTCGTCATGGGGTAAATTGCCGATCTTAGGGAAAACATAAATTTCAAATGACCGTCGTATCGCTATAGCGTTTACCTGTACATTTTTAAGAGTTTTTTCCCACCAATCCCTAATAACAGATTCAACCGTGTGCGCGTCAACCGACTGTTGCTTACGTGTACGTTTAACCACTTTAGGGTTTCTATGCTGTTCCAATTCACGACGGTAAAAAAGCGCGCTATCACGCGCATCTTTTAAACTGATCGCCGGATAGGTTCCAATATCTATCCGATCGCCTTTCCCTTGCCAGCGATAACGATATTGAAAAATCACTTTACCTTTCGGTGTCACGCGAACTGATAACCCCTCTCTGTCTGATTTAGTCACCATTTTAGCTTGTGGCTTACCATTTACCGCTCTTAACCATGAATCACTTACCGCCATCTTTTTTCTCCTTGCGTCTTTTTTCTATAATATTTCATGTACACCAATATGTACATAAACTTAATGACTCAAGGGTTATAATAGGCAGCTAAAAACAGCTATTCTATGCTGAGATAAGAAATAAAAATGATATAAAACAGTTTATTATCTATAAAATATCTCCTATCGATGACGGTTAACGGCTATTACTGATAGATTATTATCATTTATCCTTCAAACAAATCACGTATTACATGTGCTTCGGCTAAACCAATCTCGCTAATTGGATCTAAAGAAGTAGGATCCGCGTTAATCTGCCTAACTACCTCTTGTTTTTCAGCTAAGGAATCCCCTCTAGCCACTAACGCAGCTACTGCAGGTTTAATATTCACGATACAATTAAAAAAGAATATTGCTAATGCTGTTTTATAGCGAAGCATATAGATTTCCATATTATATCCCGAGGTTGTTATAATTATAGAAAATAATTTGGTTAAAACAATTAGATATAGCAAGTTGTTGTAACGATTTAGATAGGAAACTTAATTATTTTCATTTAGAATTGTTGAACTAAATGTTATTAAGGGAGGTAAGGATAAGATGTCAACGAGTACAAATTTCAAAGGGCAACCTGTTGCTATCAATGGTACTTTCTTGCAACTGGTTGATAAAGCTAAAGAATTTACTCTAGTCGCTAACGATCTGGCAGAAAAATCTTTGTCAGATTATCAAGGCAAACGAAAAATTCTTAATATATTTCCCAGTATTGATACCGGTGTCTGCGCTACCTCTGTTCGCAAATTCAACCAGTTAGCCAGCCAATTAGAAAACAGCGTTGTATTGTGTATCTCTGCCGATCTTCCTTTTGCACAGAGCCGGTTTTGTGGCGCTGAAGCGCTAGATAATGTAGTTACATTATCAATCTTTCGTGCGCCAAGCTTCAGTAAAGACTATGGTGTAGAAATATCTTCTGGGCCATTAAAAGGATTAACCGCTCGTGCGGTGGTTATTATCGATGAAAATGATAAAGTTATTTATAGTGAATTAGTTGATGAAATTACCCATGAACCCAACTATGATGCTGCTCTCAAAGCATTAAAATAGCGATAATAATACTAATGGAAATATGTTTTAATTAAGCTATTTGTGTAGCTTTAACTTGATAGCGATAAAACTTATCGCTATCTCGGTTTTGGTAACACTATATCACTCACCCTCATTCTCTTTTTTATGACTTAATCCATACTCCCGCAACTTATTGGCAATTGCTGTATGCGATACATTAAGCCGCTTTGCTAATTTACGCGTACTAGGATAATCTTGATAAAGTCGCGCTAATATTGAAGCTTCAAAATGTTTTATCAATTCATCTAACGTGCCATTTAATTGATCGGCGGAAAATAGAGAAATATCTTTTAGATCGGGCAAATTAATATCTTGCGGTGTTAATTCTCGTCCCGCCGACTGAATTAAAGCCTGATAGAGAACATTACGTAGCTGCCGTACGTTACCAGGCCAATGATAATTGGCAAGATAAGGCGCTAATTTAGGTGAAAATTTGGGTTTTTTAATACGTTGTTCCTGTGAAAATTGCCTGACAAATTCTTCCGTAAGCGGCATTATATCTGCTTGTCTTTCGCGCAGTGGAGGTAAGTTTACCGTTAATACGTGCAGGCGATAATAAAGATCTTGCCTGAATTGTCCCTTTTCAACTAATTCCAACAAATTTTTTTGTGTTGCGCAGATCACTCTGACATCAACTTTAACCTCTTGATCTTCACCTACCCGACGAAAGGTACCATCGTTTAAGAAACGTAACAATTTGATCTGCATTTGTGGTGACATTTCGCCAATTTCATCTAATAAAACAGTACCCCCATTGGCTTGCTCAAAAAAACCCTTTTTGGCCTCAATGGCATTGGGATAAGCCCCTGCTGCGTAACCAAATAGTTCACTTTCGACTACATCCACTGGCATCGATGCACAATTCAATCCTAAGAAAGGTTTATCGCCTCTCATGCTCTGCAAGTGACACGCTTTAGCTAAAATATCTTTACCCGTACCTGTTTCACCAACCAATAGTAATGGTTCATCAAGTAGGGCTATTTTTTTTAAATGTTCAACTAACAGAATCATTTTAGGACTGACCGCGATGATGTGAGCAAAACTATCTGTTTTTTCCTTTTCATTTGCTTGAGATTGCTGCTCTGCAGGCAATGCCTTTAGTAGAATAATAGCGCCTGCATTTTCAGTCGAACCTGTGGCTTTATGGTTGTTAATAGGCGTAACCTGAAGCAGATATTTATTACCCTTGATCATCACTCGTTCAGAATAAGATTGTAAATTATTTTGTTCTAGTAATTTTGCCAAATGCTGATGATTGATTAGCTGATTAAATTTTTTTTCTTTTAACTGGTTATTATGAATAGCAAACAACTTTAACATCGCAGAATTGGCTAATTCGATATTCGCTTTGGCATTAACCGAAAAAATAGGATCAGGAAAAGTATTTAATAAAGTCAATAATAGCTCTTTTTCATGCTCAGAAGGCACAAAAGAGACTGTCTTGACATCTTTTACACCGTGAATACGCCGAATTTCAGTCATTAACTGTTGAAACGTCATGGTGTCGACTTGAGCAAATTTGAGATAAATATTACGATTTGGTGAAATCTCCACTCCTTCAAGGTCAATGTTTTGCAAAACAAGTAAATCAAGTAAATCAAGTAATTCACGTGTTAGCCCCATTCGATCTTGGCAAATCACTTCTAATCGCATCGCTGAGAACCTTATATCGATATTATTCACTATTTAAATAGTTAAGTACGCATTTTTATTTAATAAGCTACCATGGAAAATATGTTATCGCATCCGCACTAATACAAGAAATCATAAACAGATAAGCACTAATTATTGCTCACACCATTTAGCTAACACGGAAGATAATTAAAGAATGACCCATTAAGCTGAATAGTGGATTGGTTAAACATTTTTATGCTCAACACTCTTTGGCATAATATTTTTTAATTGGCTGAATAATTGACGACGAAAATCAGCCAATTTAGGTTTATCATCCATCCAGGGTAAAGGACGGCATAACTCCATCGTTTTAATACCTAACCGAGCCGTGAGTAAACCGGCACCAATTCCCTGCGCGGCTCGAGTAGAGAGTCTGGCCATAATATCTTGCGATAACCAATCCATACCAATTTCACGCACCAACTCACTTGCCCCAGCAAAAGCAATATTCAGTAATACCATTTTGAATAATCTAATACGGCTATAATAACCCAGTTCAATACCATAAATAGCAGCAATGCGATTAATTAATCGTATATTGCGCCAGGCAATAAATGCCATGTCGACAATGGCCAATGGACTAACGGCAATCATTAACGCCGATTCAGCGGATGAGCGATTGATCTCTTTTCTAGCTTGCTCATCTAAAATAGGTTGCACTAATTGACTATAAAGAGTCACAATTTCTTTATCATTATGACTATCATGGATGGCTTTTTGCCAACGCTTCATCGCCGGATGATCTAAGCCAATCGCTGATTGTTGGCCTAGCTTTTGACAAAATTCACGCCCACCATGCATACCATAACTTTGTAAAAATGCTTTGGCCTGGATGCGTTCTTGACTACGTTCTTTTAAATAATAAAGTCGCCGCCATTCCGTTATTATGCTGCCAACAGCGGCAATAATAATTAAGCCACCTGCTGCGATAAAAGCTAGAGAAACCCAATTTTGCTTTATCCACGCTTGATAGATCCATTGAGCTGTCTGGGCAAAGAGACTAATGACAATTAAACTTAAGGCAATAATCAGTAGTTTACGCCAAAAACTATAGCGCGGTTTGAGTGCAGCATTAACCAGTGACTCAATTTCGCCTTCTCGCTCCTCATGTTCTGTTTGGTAACTGCTAGCTGCAAATTGTTCAGATATTAATTTATCAAATACTTTGGCTTTTTTTAACTTTGGTTTTTTGTTAGATGGCAGAGAGTCATCAAAATCGATGCGGGATTTTAGCGGTTTACTCATTTCAATTTATCTCCGAGTAAAAATTCTAAAGCACTATCCAATCGAATATGAGCAACTGGCTGATCAAGCGCTGTTTCGCAAGGCCGAAAAGATTCAAAATCAAAGCCTTGCTTTAACCAAAAATCAACATTAGGCAAACGCCTTGGTACTTCACCTGGGAAAAAGGTCATTAATTGACCATCACTTAATCTATGTCCCTTTAGTGCGGGTAACTGCTCACCCTTATATTCAATCATGCCATTTTCCGTCGCCTGGATTGAAGCCAGCGCGATACAATCTAAGCTGATCCCTTCAAAAGCTGCATTTTGCCAGGCCGCACGAACTAATTGCTGGAGCAATGAGACTAAATTAGCCTGTTGATCATGGGTTATATGATCAACTTTGCTTGCAGCAAAAAGTAATTTATCAATACGAGGTGAGAATATTCGCCGCAATAATGTCCTTTTACCATAGTGAAAGCTACGCATAATTTGGGTCAACGCGTTCTGCATATCATTAAATGCTGTCGAACCACTATTTAACGCAGTTAAACAGTCAACTAAGACAATTTGCCGATCAAAATGTTGAAAGTATTCTTTATAAAAAGGCTTGATAATTTTCTGGCAATAATAGTTATAACGCTGTTGCAACATACCAATATTAGACTGTTTGTCCGCTTGCTTTAATTTCTGTTCATCCGTGGTATCAATATTAAGCCAAGGAAAAAACTGCAATACAGGTGCCCCGGCAAGATCACCAGGTAAAATAAATCGCCCGGGTTGAATAAAATAGAGTCCCTGTTGTTTACAAAAAACCAAATAATCGGTATAAGCCTGGGCAACATTGGCTAATAATTTCTCATCAGCCGGCGCAAAAGGGTCGCATTGCTGGCAAAGTTGCAACCATTTCTGTGCCCCTTCGTTGTTACGGCCTTTTAACAGCTGTTGCATTTGCCGTGACCAACTAAAATAGTCCTGAGTTAACATAGGTAGATCCAGTAACCATTCACCTGGATAGTCAATAATTTCAATATATAAATTAGAGGTCTCTTTAACGTGGCGTAGCAAACTGCGTTGTGATCGATAACGCAGTTGTAAACATATTTCACTGATCCCACTAGTAGGAATCGGCCATTGAGGAGGAGAATGATACAATGCCGCTATACCTTCGTCATAAGCAAAACGAGGAATATTAAAATGTTTTTGCGGGATCCGTTTTGCACCTAATAGACGACCCTCTCTTGCGGCGGAAAATAGGGGTAAACGCGCGCCACTGTGCACATGCAGTAACTGATTAACTAGTGACGTGATAAATGCCGTTTTACCACTACGGCTAAGCCCGGTAACCGCTATACGGACATGACGATCTACACTACGATTGACAAGTTCACTAAGCTCACTTCGCAATCTTTTCATATTTCTCCCACAACAAATTACGCACAAGTTTAGCAATGCCTAGACGTAGCAATGGCTGCATAGCTATTAACATAAACCATCGCAAAGGTTTTCGGCTAATATATTTTAACATTAGACCGATTATTCCAGCTGGCGCGTAATGAATAGCCATAATTATGGCTATTCTTGCCATCTTTTTGCTCAAAAGCTTAAATTTTTGCCCGCACAACATCATATTACTCGGCTAAAACATAGGATAATTTTAATTGATAAGAAAAATGATTTTACGGTAGAGCATAATTTACTCTACCGCAGTTTGCCAAATAGTTATAATTTATTGATGCGACTATCAATACTAAAACTATCAGAAGTGATATAGCGTTCCATCTGGCACAGTTTTTTTTCACCGGCCTTCAATTGCTGATCAATTTCATTTAGTAACTTAGTTACTTTAACACTAGTATCCGTTTCATCCTCATAACCTATCGGTGCAGGTTCAATAAAAAACCACATTAACAGATAAATAACGATAGTGATGGCAAAAAATCCCAAAAATAATGCCACAACTGCCAGTGCCCGAACTAAATTCACCGGTAAATCAAAGTAATGCGCCAGTCCTGCGCAAACACCACCAATCATACGCTGATCAGTAAGTCGATAAAGTTTTCTCTCGCCCATTTTTGCCATTATCGTTGCCTCCAATTTGGATGTTCTGCATCCAGAATATCTTCTAGAGCTTTGATCCGTTGCTGCATGCGTTGTGCTCGCTCGGCTAACTGTGTTAGTCTCTGGATCTCATTCTGCGTTAATTGACTATGGCTAACACCTTTTTTACCATAGTGGCACCATAACCAAATAGGTAGAATAAAGATAACAAAGATCAATAAAACTAACCCAATAAATATAGAGCCCATCACATTTCCTTATTCATCATTAATTTTAACTACCAATAGATTACTCTTCTTTGTTCAGTTTAGCTTTCAACGCAGCCAATTGCTCACTGATTTCATCATCAGCTTTCAATTCAGCAAACTGCTGCTCTAAAGATTTTTGTTTACCTAAATGATAACTTTGTGCTTCACTTTCCATATGATCAATTCG
This sequence comes from Arsenophonus nasoniae DSM 15247, assembly GCF_000429565.1. Taxonomy (GTDB): domain Bacteria; phylum Pseudomonadota; class Gammaproteobacteria; order Enterobacterales; family Enterobacteriaceae; genus Arsenophonus; species Arsenophonus nasoniae. The sequence continues at coordinate 12,614 of NZ_AUCC01000058.1, read as the reverse complement.
CTGCTCAAACTGCTCAAACCGCGCAAGCGCTTCATCCAGCTTACCACTATCTAACTGCCGACGCACATCACGACTCGATTGTGCAGCTTGATGTCTTAATACCATAGTTTGCTGCTTTGCCCGTGTTTCCGTCAATTTTTGCTCTAATTCGGCAATCTCACCTTTCATTCGCACTAAAGTTTCATCAACCATGATTAACTCACTTTTTAGTGTATCAACCAGGGTAGCCACTTTTTGCTTTTCAATTAATGCAGCACGAGCTAAATCTTCTTTATCCTTAACGAGCGCCAATTCTGCTTTTTCCTGCCATTGCATAATTTGCTTTTCACCACTGGCAATACGACGTTCTAATCCTTTTTGCTCTGCTAAAGTGCGTGCTGATATTGAACGGGACTCAACTAACATATCTTCCATTTCTTGGATCATTAAGCGGATCATTTTCTGTGGATCTTCTGCTTTATCTAATAGAGAAGCAACATTAGCATTAATGATATCTGCGAAACGTGTAAAAATGCCCATCGATAAATTCCTCAATTTATATTGAATGATTGATTTGTCATTTATTTTTAACTTTAGTTATTGATAAACAATATTCGTGCCAACTTTATAAATTAATATAACAACATGAAATACAACTGTTTTTATTTTTTATCTTTTACATAACTTTTCGCTATAATTTGCATATTAATTAAAATGACTAATAAATGGCTAAAATGACCACAGAAAACTCTATTGATAATATTCTTGGCACTGCTGATAATTTCCTAGAAATACTGGAGCAAACTTCTGCCCTTGCCAAACTGAGTAAACCGGTTTTAGTTACTGGAGAGCGTGGTACAGGTAAGGAGCTGATTGCTAATCGCCTTCATTACCTGTCACCCCGTTGGCAAGAACCCTTTATTTCCCTTAATTGCAGTGCACTTAATGATAATTTGTTAGATTCCGAATTATTTGGCCATGAAGCTGGCGCATTTACGGGGGCACAAAAAAGACATTTAGGCCGCTTTGAGCGCGCGGATCGTGGCACACTTTTTCTTGACGAACTGGCAACCGCCCCCATGATTGTGCAAGAAAAATTATTGCGCGTGATCGAATATGGCCAACTAGAACGGGTCGGTGGTAGCCAAAGTCTTAAAGTCAATGTTAGGCTTATTTGCGCGACCAATGCTAACTTACCTCAATTAGCTAGCAAAGGCTTATTTCGTGCCGATCTACTTGACCGCCTGGCCTTTGATGTTATCCATATTCCGCCATTGCGTGAGCGATTAGCAGATATTATGTTACTGGCCGAACATTTTGCTATTAATATGTGTCGCGAGCTCAATCTGCCTTTTTTTCCGGGATTTTCGATTAAAGCGCAAAAAAATTTGTTAATTTATTCTTGGCCAGGCAATGTGCGTGAATTAAAGAATGTTATTGAACGTTCTGTCTATCGACATCGCAATAGTACTGAACCACTAGATTTGATTGTCTTCGATCCTTTTGCTAATGGGCCAATAAAAGCGGCGGTAATAGAAGAAAATAATCGTCTGCCTGAACTTCCGATTAATTTAAAACACTGGCAGCATACAGCGGAAAAAATTTTGCTCGAACAAGCATTACAAATAAGTCAGTATAATCAGCGGCTAGCCGCACAACAATTAAAATTAACCTATCATCAATTAAGAGGATTACTGAAAAAGCATAACTTGCCCGATAACCAAAATATAAATAAGAATAAATAATTAAAAAAAGAGCCAGCACCCGATGCTGGCAAGAAAATTGAAAACATTATAGAAGCAATGTGAGCAATGTCGTGTCTACCGTAAATTAAGGCTACGACTTGACGATAACCTGTTTAGCAGACGGGTTGATAATAATAGTTATCAATAACATTAGCAAAGTACTTTGTTGAGAATTTTTCTCAATAAATAACTAATAATTTTATCAACTCTATTTTGTTGCCTAGCCGGAGTTAAGCTACAATAAAGCCATTCGCACTTATAATAGGTTTTTATATGCGGTACCTAATTTTATGGATTATTTTAATAAATGTAGGGACAATAAATGCATTAGCAGACACCCTTCCACCACAAATTCGTCAAACCAGTTTTATTTATTGTTTTAATGGCATTGTCACTACATTTAATCTTCAAATTGCCAGCACGGGGCTAATTATTGATCCACTTGCCGCTCAACTTTACGATCGGTTATTAGAAGTTAATCCCTTTACTTACAAACTAAATTCCGAACTTGCCTCACATTGGAAATCATTTGATAAAGGCGCTACTTATCGATTCTATTTAAAACGCAATATTCCATTTCAAACGACGGATTGGTTTACACCGACCCGAACGCTCAATGCCGATGACGTTGTGTTTAGTTTTTCCCGTATGTTTGATAAAAACCATCCTTATCATTATGTCGGTGGTGGCAACTATCCTTATTTCGATAGCCTACAATTAGCTAATAATATCCGTAGTATTCGTAAGATCGATAATTACACGGTTGAATTTAAATTATATACACCTGATGCGTCATTTCTCTGGCATTTAGCTACTCGCTATGCCCCAATACTTTCACAGGAATATGCGCAATATCTCAATAAAATTAATCATAAAGAATTTATTGATTGGCAACCGGTTGGTACCGGTCCTTTCATGTTGGTAGGATATCAAACCGGTCAATTTATCAAACTTTCTCGCCATGATAATTATTGGAAAGGCAAACCTTTAATGAAGCAAGTTGTGATTGATCTTGGCGTCGGTGGTACAGGACGCATATCTAAATTATTAACTGGCGAATGCGATGTATTAGCCTACCCAGCAGCTAGTCAATTAAAGGTGTTACGTGAAGATGCCCGTTTACGGCTATCGATGCGAGCTGGCATGAATATCGCCTATCTAATTTTTAACACCAGCAATCCGCCTTTTGATCAATTAAAAGTTAGACAAGCTATTGCATATTCAATTAATAATGAAAGATTAATGCAATCTATCTATTATGGCACCGCTGAAACCGCAACTTCGGTGTTACCAAGAGCTTCATGGGCATATGATAATCAAATTAAAGTGACAGATTATAATCCAGAAAAGGCCAAACAAATGCTGGAAGAGCTAGGCTTATCTGGTATGAAATTAGATCTTTGGGTGCCTGTGATTTCTCAATCATATAATCCGAGTCCATTAAAAACGGCAGAACTTATTCAGGCAGATCTCGCAAAAGTGGGCATTAAGATGGATATTCACCCTGTAGAAGGCAACCTATTAGAAAATAAACTTAATGATCGCAACTACGACATGGTTCTTGATGGTTGGTCAACGGATAGTAATGATCCAGATAGTTTTTTTCGCCCTCTACTCAGTTGCCCAGCAATTGAATCTCATACTAATTGGAGTAAATGGTGTAACCCTTACTTTGATGAGCTTTTACGCAAGGCGCTAGTAAGCCAAAGTATTTCATCGCGTATCAATTATTACCATCAAGCGCAATCATTATTGGCAAAAGAATTACCCGTATTACCGCTCGCTTATTCATTACATTTGCAGGCTTATCGGTATGATATCAAAGGGTTAGTTATTAGCGCCTTTGGGAATTCATCTTTTGCCGGGGTTTATCGTGATGAGTCTATTAAAACCCCATTGCCGGCGGATTCTTATTTTGATGATGCAGAAGGAGCTGCATGGTGATTATTTATGCATTAAGACGCTTATTACTTTTAATTATTACCTTATTTCTACTGACGCTGGTTAGTTTTAGTTTGAACTATTTTACTGCTGATGCTCCCTTAAGTGGACTTTCATTATGGGATGCCTATATTTTTTATTTAACCAGTTTGTTACATTGGAATTTTGGTTTTTCTAGTATTAATGGCCAGCCCATTAGCGATCAGCTAAATGCCACTTTTCCGGCCACTATGGAGTTGTGCTTTTTAGCGTTTATTTTAGCGTTAATAATCGGCATTCCCACCGGTATTATTGCTGGGGTTTGGCGAAATAAACCGATTGATTATATTATTAAAATTTTTACCCTAATCGGTTTTTCTATGCCAATTTTCGTGTTGGCTTTATTATTTATTCTGCTTTTTTCATTGAAGTTAGGCTGGTTTCCGGTCTCTGGACGAATTAATTTACTGTATGATCTTGAACCGGTTACGGGTTTTGCCCTAATCGATGTTTGGTTATCTGATTCAATCTATCGTAGTCAAATGTTTATCAATCTATTAGAGCATTTAATTTTACCCGTTATTACATTAGCCATTGCGCCAATTTCTGAAATGATACGTTTAATGAAAAATAGTACTGAAGCCGTTATGGGTGAAAATTATATTAAAGCAGCGGCAACTAGAGGACTATCCCGTATCACCATCATCAAACGCCATGTACTACACAATGCGCTTCCTCCCATTATTCCAAAGCTTGGTTTGCAATTTTCTACTATGATCACACTAGCAATGATCACTGAACTTGTCTTTAATTGGCCAGGATTAGGCCGTTGGTTAGTAACAGCCATTCGACAAAATGATTACTCAGCAATTTCTGCCGGCGTAATGATTATTGGTACCTTAGTTATTTTCGTTAATGTCATATCGGATATTTTAGGCGCTATGATGAACCCTTCTAAATATAAGGATGGGTATGTCTTCAGATAATTTTTATCGCGAACAAAAAATGCCATCGCCGCTCCGGGTCGTCTGGCGGTTTTTTTCTAATGATATTCTGGCAATGACGGGATTTTATGGTGTTGTTTTTCTCCTGGTTTTGACATTACTCGGCGACTACTTAGCCCCCTATACCATTAACCAACAATTTTTAGGCTACCAGCTACTACCGCCATCCTGGTCGCATTATGGCAATGTGGCATTTTTTTTGGGTACGGATGATCTTGGCCGTGATATTTTAAGTCGATTACTTATCGGTACCGCATCTACCTTCGGCTCTGCACTTGTGATCACCATTAGTACGACACTGGTTGGATTAGTATTAGGTTGCTTAGCTGGCATTACCCATGGGTTAAAATCAGCGATTTTAAATCATGTATTAGATACCCTATTATCCATTCCCTCCCTGCTACTGGCGATTATTATTGTTGCTTTTGCTGGTTCAAGCCTTGAAAATGCAATGATAGCAATTTGGTTAGCCTTGCTACCAAGAATTGTTAGAACAATCTACAGCGCTGTACGCGATGAACTCGATACAGAGTATGTTCTTGCCGCTCGACTTGACGGTGCCTCAAATTTTTATATCCTTTGGTATACCGTATTACCCAATATTACGCCTATCTTGGTAACAGAAATTACTCGTACGCTCTCTATGGCCATTCTGGATATGGCTGCGTTAGGTTTTCTTGATTTAGGTGCCAGATTACCGACTGCGGAATGGGGCACCATGCTTGGTGATAGTTTAGAGTTAATTTATGTGGCGCCATGGACGGTTTTTCTTCCTGGGGCAGCCATTATGTTCAGCGTATTATTTGTTAACTTACTTGGTGATGGCTTACATCGCGCGATTAATGCTGGGGTGGAATAATGCCATTATTAGATATCCGTAACCTCACTATTGAATTTATGACTGCTAAAGGGCCAGTAAAAGCTGTCGATAACGTTTCTTTGCAGCTAAATGAAGGCGAAGTTCGCGGCTTAGCAGGCGAATCTGGTTCAGGTAAGAGCTTAATTGCTAAGGCTATTTGCGGCGTTACTAAAGATAATCTAAAAGTGACTGCCGATCGTTTTTATTTTCTTGATATTGATCTGCTAAAACTCACTGCACGGCAACGACGCAGAGTGATAGGTCATAATATTTCCATGATTTTTCAAGAACCTCAGTCCTGCTTAGATCCTGCTGAAAATATTGGTAAACAACTTATTCAATCAATTCCCCAATGGACTTTTAAAGGCCGTTGGTGGCAACGATTTAGCTGGCGTAGGCGACGAGCAATTGAATTGCTTCATCGTGTGGGTATTAAAGATCACAATGACATTATGTACAGCTACCCTTATGAACTGACAGAAGGTGAATGTCAGAAAGTGATGATAGCTATTGCGCTGGCAAACCAACCGCGACTACTCATTGCAGACGAACCCACCAATGCAATGGAATCGACGACTCAAGCGCAAATATTTCGCCTGCTTGATAGATTAAATCAAAACAATAATATGACAATTCTATTAATTAGTCATGATATGCAAATGATGAGCAAGCTGGTTGATCGTATTAGTGTACTCTATTGTGGCCAAACCGTTGAAAGTGCGACACCTGAAGAGTTATTGGTTCGCCCTCATCATCCCTATACCCAAGCCTTAATACGTGCTGTCCCCGATTTTGGCAGCCCACTCCCTCATAAAAGTCGACTAAATACACTACCTGGCGCGATTCCATCTTTAGAGCACTTACCCATCGGTTGCCGTCTTGGGCCGCGTTGTCCCTATGCACAAAAAACCTGTATTATAACACCGCCGCTACGCAGCATAAAAAATCGCGCCTTTGCCTGTCATTTTCCTCTTAACATGGAGGAAACATCATGACAACACCCTTACTGGCAGTAAAAAATCTGACTAAAACCTTCCGTTATCGCACCGGGTTATTTCAAACTCAACTACTAGAAGCCGTAAAACCGTTAAGTTTTAGCTTAAAATCTGGTGAAACTTTGGCGATTATCGGTGCTAACGGATCAGGTAAATCAACCCTTGCTCGCATGTTATCGGGTGTGATTGAACCCAGTGGGGGTGAAATCTTTATTAATGGCCAGCAACTTAACTTTGGCGATTATAGTTATCGTAGTCAACGCATACGCATGATATTTCAGGATCCCAGTACTTCTTTGACCCCTAGACAGCGTATCGGCCAAATTCTTGAGATCCCTTTAATTCTTAATACTTCGCTTGCCGTTCACGAACGTGAAGAACGCATAGAACAAACCCTCCGGCAAGTTGGGCTATTACCTGATCACGCTGGCTATTATCCGCATATGTTAGCAGCGGGTCAAAAACAGCGAGTTGCACTGGCGAGAGCGTTAATCCTGCAACCAGAGATTATTATTGCCGATGAGGCGCTGGCTTCATTAGATATGACAATGCGTTCTCAAATCATCAATTTAATGCTTGAATTACAAGAAAAACAAGGCATTTCCTATATTTATGTTACTCAACATCTTGGTATGATGAAACATATCAGCGATAAGGTGTTGGTAATGGATAATGGTGTTGTGGTCGAAAGAGGTAATACCGCCGAAGTGCTTGCTTCACCTTTACATGAAGTGACCCGACGCTTAATTGCTAGCCACTTTGGTGAACTTCTTTCTGCCGATGCCTGGCGACAAGATGTTATCTAGTATTAAGGCAGAAAAACTGATCGGATCAGCAAGGTAATGCAACATATTTTCTTCTGTCATGATAAACTCTCTGCCGTTTATCAAACAAATAATGCATAAATACTATCTACAATAGATAATTTATGCTGTGTATATTAGTTTTATTATTTAAAAATTTACAAGGATACGGCTTATGGGCTTTATGAGCGGCAAGCGCATTCTGATCACTGGTTTAGCCAGTAAACTATCTATTGCTCACGGTATTGCACAAGCAATGCACCAACAAGGCGCTGAACTGGCCTTCAGTTATCAAGGCGATAAACTGAAATCTCGCGTGGAAGAGATGGCAAACAGCTTTGGCTCTAGTATTGTTTTGCCATGTGATGTCGCCTCCGATGAAAGTATCACGGCATTATTTGCCGAGCTGGCGAAAGTATGGCCCAAATTTGATGGTTTTGTTCATTCAATCGCCTATGCACCAGCCGATCAACTTGACGGTGATTATGTTAATGCGGTTACCCGCGAAGGATCCCGCATTGCCCACGATATTAGTTCATATAGCTTTGTTGCGTTAGCAAAAGCTTGCCGAAGTATGTTAAAGCCTAATTCTGCTCTAGTTACCCTAACCTATTTGGGCGCTGAGCGCGCGATCCCCAACTATAATATTATGGGATTAGCAAAAGCCTCTCTGGAGGCAAATGTTCGTTATATGGCTAACGCAATGGGGCCTGAAGCTATTCGCGTTAATGGTATTTCTGCCGGCCCAATCCGCACATTGGCGGCATCGGGCATTAAAGATTTTCGTAAAATGCTATCGCATTGTGAATCAGTAACCCCTATTCGCCGTACAGTGACGACTGAAGATGTTGGCAATTGTGCCGCTTTTCTCTGTTCTGATTTATCGGCGGGCGTTACCGGTGAGATTATACATGTTGACGGTGGATTCAGTATCGCTGCAATGAATGAACTGGAATTAAAAGCCTAATTAGGATAATTAGCCCGCCAATAAATTAATATACCTAGCGTAATATATTGGCTTATCAACGATATCATTTAAAGGCGGGCTGCCATTGTTAGTGAAATAAATTAATCATGACTAGTGAGATAATTTACCATTAGATCGGTGATGATATTGGTTTTTGCGCTATAACTCATCAAGTTTTCTGGCGTTAACGTGGTTATATCGATGACCCTGGGTAACATTGATGTCACAATACTTGATTTTGTTAAACCTTGAATATCCGGCTCACGCTCAATTAAACGTAACCCCTCAGCCATGGTAGCAAAGCAAGCTTTCAGATTATTTTGTATTTTCTCAGATGTAATAGTATTAATTTTGTCGTCCATTAAATGTTTAAATTCCTCTTGTGCAACGACCTGGTCTAATTGCTGCACTGCCTCTGGCGCACTTTTATCCATTGGCATAATTTTATCTAATTCATCCATTGTGACTTTGGGAAAAAATTCACCTAAATAGGTTTTTACCATCCAGGCCAACGCAATGGGTTCAGATTGTAATTCTGGCGTACTAAATGCCTTAATCAGTTTGTTATTATCATCTTTATTGTATATTGTTTTATTCGGCTCTCCCCTAAAAATACCTTCAACATGCTTGTTGTTGATATGTTGATTTAAATTGGCACAAATTTCCCCAATACCGGTGTGCATTGCTTCTTCTACACACGCTTTAGCAACTTCAGCAATTTTAGTTGCTGCGACTTTATTCTGATCAACACTGTCATTGGTTGAGGAAACATTTTTCTGCCAAAAAGTAGACATACTAAATTTGAAAAAATCATTGAAGCCAGTTTTCTGTTGTTTTTCATTTAAAATAGTACTTTCTGATTTTACTGAAGTTGAGCGTGCCAACTCTGGCGCACTTTGGTTGGTTAAAGTCATTCCATCTGACGATAATGAACTCACCTTACGTAATTCAACGGGAAATTTTAGCGGTTGGGATGAATAGCTGAATGCATCCCTTGATTTCCAGTCACATTCACTAGAACTATTTTTTACTCCAGTAAAATTATTTACCAAACTCGTTACTGTATTGATAAAATTATTAAAGCTTCTTTGAATTGTTGATATTACCGAGGTTGCTTCTGTCCATGATGGTTCCGTATTGTTGGTGTTGGAAAAACTATCTAAACGCATGTTAACTCCATTATTTATTTTATATATTTGCACCGACAAGTTTAAATATAATTAAATAACACCAATACCAAATTTAGCTTTTCTATTATTTACGAAATAAATAGCTAACTTTTTATAAACACTAAGTATATTATCTATAGAAAATAAAATAGTTATAAAATAAATTCATATAATTATATGAATAGTCGATATAAAAAATAAAATTAGACATTATTGTGTTATATAATTTTATTAATAAAAATAGATGTTATTGTTAATGGTAAGTTAATAACAATGTATGGGAAATATTGTTTACAAGGAATAACAATGTTAGCGTAGTAAATAAAAACAAAATTTAAACAATAAAATAATTAAATAAAGTCTGCTAATAAATAATACTGTCAAAACGATCGCTAATTTCTTAACAATATAACATATTTTAGCAGACATTTAATTACATTTATTTACTTAATAGTTATTAGCGACATATTTTGCCATTAAGTTAGAAAATTCACTTTGTTTATCCCTCATGAAATTGAGTTCAGCAATAGGATCTGCAGATTTTGCTATAAAGGCGGTTAACATTGAGCCAATGATACTATCCTTGGTTAAAGTTGAGTTTATGATTATTTTTTTATCATCTTTATGTTCGTGTACCTCTAATCCATTATCTAATAATTTTTTATCTACGTTTAATTTTTTAGTTAATGATACCTTAGCCAAATCAAATTCTTTAGATAGATTAAATTCTTTAGCTGAAATTAAATTTTTTTCCAATAATTTTTTAGCTGTCTCTAATTTTTCGGCTGCATTTAAGGTTTCTTTTATGGCAACAAAACAATTTTTTATGTTTTCTCTTGTTATATTACATTCTATTTGATTAATTTTATTATCAAGTATGTCCTTAAATTCAGCTTGATTGTTACTGTCATTAAATTCTTTAATAGTTATCTTAGGTAAACTTTCAGCTATATAGTGTTTTATCATCCACGCCAATCCGATAGGATCTGAATAACATTTATCGCTATTAAATACCTCAACCAATTGCTTCGGACTATTTTTATCGTACGTTGCTTTAGCGGGTTCTTTTCTAAAAAGACCGTCAACTTCACCGTTATTTATCTGTTTATTTAACGCATTACAAATTCCTTCAATATTAACCCGCATAGCATCAGTGACCAATTTATCTTTCGATATTACCACTGATTCATTTTTCGCGCCAAATAGCGCATTCCATATAGAGCTTGTCAGACGAGTAATAAAAGATCTTGGTGGAGCAAACGTTTGTTCTGCCAATCGCGTTATCTTCTTCCGTTCATTATTGAGCTCCACTTCGGTAAAAACCTTCTTTTCAATAGGAGATAAATTATTTGGCTTAGATAAATTTATCTCTTTTTTGCTATTCAAATGCTCCGTTTCTGCCTCTCGGGTATAATTGTCAATTTCTTCATAAATAGGCTCATCTCCAACAATGCTGCCATCAACCGCTTCATAAATGTGGGCTTCATCTGCAACAACGCCATCATCGACCGTTTCATAAATGTGGGTCTCTTCTCCAACAGCACTATCGTCAACTGCTTCATAAATGTGGGCTTCTTCTCCAGCAGCATTGTCAATTTCGTCATAAATATGGGCTTGTTCTCCTACCGTAGCATATCTTTGCGCATCATAATAAACTTCACCATTATTGAGCGCATCGCCAATAACACTATAAGGAGCTTGATTATTGATAAATTTTTGTTTTGCAATGTCATCATTAGGAATATGATAAATAGGCTCCTTTTCTCTAATTCCATCAAAAGGCACAGAATATAAATTTGCACTTGGCAATTCTCCTTGTTGTAACCCGTTTTCTGCATTTTTTGCAGTAATAAAAGCATTGTGTAAATGGGTATCAAGAAAGACAGAAAAATTGGGCAGCATGGAAATTATGTTTTTTTCGCAGCCTAATCCACCATTATTAAATTTTATGTTATTGGCGAGACGTTGAGCGCTATTGTTAATACTGTTAATCTCTTTAGAAACCGGATATAAATTAATCACGATAAACTCTCTATCCGGATTTAGTTTTTTATATGATGTTAACGAAATTGGCATCGTGGCATGGTTATAACTCATTGTGACTCCCTATTGATTATTATCTATTTCCAATAATAATTATAAATTAGCCAGTAAAAATAAATATCAAATTACGTTCAAATAGTCATAACCAGAGCGACTTTATATATAAAAACGAATTATATTTAATTAAACATTCAATAATATAAAAAATATTTTTATATTACTTGAAGGATAAATATATTTCTTATTTAAATAATAAATAATATTAATTTAATCTAACCACCTATAAATTTGACAAATTTTCAAACTACTTCCATATTTAGAGATGGTTAAATTAATATACTCTAGGGTGTTAAGGTTATTAAAATGTCAGCCATATTCAATAAGTTATTAGCATTCTTTTCAATAGGAGCACGCATGGGTTACTATGAAATCAAAAAAAGTAGTAAAAGCACTGAGCAACCATACTACTTTGTGTTAAAAGCCGCTAATCATGAAGTTATTGCCACCAGTGAGATGTATAAAACTAAAGCCGCTGTACAAAAAGGGATTGCTTCAGTACAAAAAAATGGCCCAACCAAACAAGTTAAAGATCTCACTAGCGAAACCTAAGCGACTCATTATTTATCTAAAAGCTGCAGATATTGGCAGCTTTTCCATTTAGCGCCTTTCTATTATTCTCCTTAGCCAAGATAAAAATAAAGTAATAAAATTTTTAGCAACTGCTATGCTGTTATTTTAACAGCAATAAACCCTATTAAATCCAAAGGAATGTCACCATGAAACTCTATTATTCTGCCGGCACTTGTTCACTTGCCCCTCACATTGTATTAAGAGAAACTGGCTTAGATTTTAGTATCGAGCGGGTTGATTTAAAGAAAAAATGAACATAAGCACGCCTTTGGCGTGAGCATCGCGGCAAAGGCGCTCTATTTCTAGGCAATTCCCTTCTCGTCTTTTATACTCTGCTCTATGTACATCCCCAGACCTGCAAAACTGCTATTTCAATACGATGACGGATGGAACCTTTTCATCGAAAATAATCACGTGGATGAATGGCAACTACTCTCTGTCGAAAAGATGCTCGCCTGCAGCACCTGCGCTATGGGCGTTCGCCGTTATTGCTGTTCTTC
>NZ_AUCC01000057.1 GCF_000429565.1 Arsenophonus nasoniae DSM 15247 | reverse complement strand
AACCCAGGTTTTTCTGTGCTGATGAAAGGATTTCTGCGTACCGATCCGTACAAATGTATTCTGTGTGGCGACAGGCTGCTTTTCACCGGGGCGCAAATGGGTAAAAAAGCAACGGAATTGTTGTCAGAAAGACTGCATAACCTGGAGAAAAAGCGATGGTTACGCATCTAAACGCAGGATTAATGTGTCTAAAATAAGGAAATCAGGTTAGAAATTACACTCTCTGAGGAAATGTTAACTGGCACTAAACACAATAAATCGATCCCCATCTCCTTTTTGCAATAAGGGATGGCTTTTGCTACTCACTTTAAAAGCGATTCAATTTCCTAACCATCAAGTACTGTTATTGCGCCATGCACAGGAAAAACATCTTGATGCGGTACTTAAACGCAAGGAAGAGCCGGGAGAAGCACCCGCCGCACTGAATGACCCAGTGATCCGTAACCACCTTAATCAGACCGAAGCAAAACAGTTGATCTTTATTCTAGTCGCCACACCAGTAGAAGAAGTCGGCCGCGATCATGATTTTGATTGGGCAGTGATTGAACCTTCCTCCTACCGTTCGCTGATCCAATTAGCCGGACGGGTGCGCCGCCATCGTGAAACCGCGGTTGAACAACCCAATATAACCCTACTACAATACAACTGGAAAGGCTATCAGGGTAAAAATCAGCAAGTATTTTCGCAGCCGGGTTATGAAACCGCCGCAAAATATACTTTAGCAACTCATGATCTAACGCAATTAGTCGACGAAAACCAATTACGCGCCACAGTCGATGCCACACTGCGCATCCAAAAGCCAACCGAGTTACAGCCTAAAAATAGGCTGGCTGATTTGGAGCACCATGTTATTTCTCAAACACTTGGCTGCCAATATATCTTTCCAGCGAAAAAAAATGTGGCACCGGTTATGCTCAGAGGTAGATTAATAAATCAGCCAACAACAGGAAAAACGTCTGATCAGCTATGGGGTTACACCAGTGGTTGTTGGTGGATGACCGGACTACCACAATACTGGAACCGATTTCGTAGTAGCGCGCCTTCAACCCAACTATACCTAATAGAGATTAAAGAAAATCAACGACCGGTGTTTCAGCTGTATGACAAACAGAGTGGTTGGGTGACAGTTGAGCAATCATTTGGCATCAAACCGCAACCTTTGGCAGAACATTTTTTGCAAAAATTATGGCTGGTACGAGATTACGTCGAATTAATCAATCAACGACAACAGGAAAACGAGCAGATGTCTCATGACTCATATATTTTTGGCGAAATTACTTTTACTCATTGGGATAATGAAGACTGTATTTATCATTACAACGATCAATTGGGATTGGAGAAATTAAAGAAAGTGCATGGATGACTGACTGGTTTTGTGTGGCAATAACCCCATAAGAACATATCAATATTTATCGAATAAAATAAGGATAATCACACGCTTGATCCGGCAATCGAAGACTTCCTTGTCAAACGCAAGGAGAAATGGCTTAAAAAAGAACTTAAATCCTCCGATAATGAAGAACAAATCAATAAAAAACGGCAAGAATGTGAAAGAAAATACAGTTTAGTAAACCACTTACTAGATGTTGCATCACAAATACATCAGCGGGCCTTAACAACTCACCCCAGTACATTTACTCACACAGCTACTGGAATAGCTGAAGAAAATAAAAAACGCCAAACCTTTGTCACTCCAATTATCTACCAGGGAGACAGGCGGAATGACGGTTTTTTACGCTCAGGTAATGTGATATGTGAAATCATTGATTCGGTCGGTAATGCAGCACAACTGGGTAATGAAAACTTTCTTCACCTTAAATTAGCTGATGGGGCTTCATTACTTGAACATATTGAAAATGAAACGGATTTAGCTAAATCACTGTTATCAATCAATGGCCATGATTATAATACCCTTAGAGCTGACCTATTAGCCATCAAAGCTCAACAACAAGAGCCAGCAACCAGTTCCAAAATCAAACAGGTCTATTTTCCAATTGCTGATGGATATCACCAATTATCACTATTGACACCATCGTGTTACTTATTTGAATTACGTCAACGTATTGGCAAATTACTGCCCTTTACAGAACAAAATAAAGCAGCACGACTGTTAAAAAGCAAAAACGAATTCAGTGAACATGGCTTTAGGGAAATCTATGGTATTACTACCATGAGTTTTGGTGGAAAAAATGCACAAAATGCCTCAAGGTTAAATAGCCAAAACGGCGGTAAAGCCCGCTTACTGTTATCCCTGCCACCCACCTTGCAAACTCGCACGCTGCGCATGCCACAACACAATTTTTTTTCTGATACCTTCAATCCTTTTAGTTTAAAGGAAACTTTTCAGGCTTTTCATTGTTTTCTGCATATAGATAAAAACAATATAAATTTACGCACCAAACGAGATAGTTATATACAAGAGTATATCGAGCATATTATTTTAATCATGTATCATATTCGTCAAAAATTTAGCGAAAATGATATCAAATTACCGGAAAACCTACCCTCTTACCAAAAAATCTGGCTTTTTCCTGACCGGCAAGATGAACGCGATCAAACTAATGATTGGCTAACTCACCTGATTGAAAAGCTGGCTCGTCAGTTTATTGCTAGCTACAAAAAAGTAGTCGGCAAAAAGTACATTCAATTAGGTGACGCCGAGTTAAAGAAAATAATCCAATTGGTCGTTGAAAATAATAAGGAGTCACTAAGGTGAGTACAATTAGCTTGTCACATCTACCTCATATTCGGATCCATAATGCTAATGCGCTATCCAGCCCATTTACTATCGGTTTCCCGGCTATGACCGCCTGGCTGGGTTTCAGTCACGCTTTACAACGCAAACTCAATCAGCATGGCTATCCAACCCTGAAATTTTGGTCAACTGCGGTTATTAGCCATGCATGTGATCTGCAAACCTATAAAGGCCCTGGTGATTTCGTTCAATCGATTATCGGTACTGCTAATCCGCTGCAAAAAGATGGCTCACGCGCTTCATTTATTGAAGAAGCACGCTGCCATCTGGACGTCTCTTTATTAATTGAATATGAAAATATGGAACAAGGGGAACAACAGCCATTAAACCAGCAACAGCTAGATAAAATCAGCCAATTACTGCTCACCATGAAAATTGCCGGTGGCGATATTTTAGCCTTTGCAAATCCGAAAATATGGGCTGTTAACGACGACGACGATAACGATAAAGAAAAACGTCAATTAAAAAGTAGTTTGATGCCCGGCTACGTCCTGATTGAACGCCGTGAATTGATGAAAGAAGCTATGGAGGCCGGGAAAGATGCTATTGATGCCCTACTTGATTATTTGACGGTAGATCACCAGTGTGAAAAACAGCAAAATGGCCAAATTGAATGGCACAGTAAACGTAAAACAACAGGATGGATTGTACCGATTGCGACCGGTTTCCACGGCATATCCAGCTTAGCCAAAGCACTAAATCAACGTGACCCTAATACGCCCCATCGTTTTGCTGAAAGTATCGTCACATTGGGAGAATTCAAAATGGTACATCGTTTGGAACAGCTAGCTGACAGCTTGTGGTATTACGCCACTGATGCAGAAAATAACCTCTATTTATGTCAGCAAAACAAGCATAACGAATTTAATTAATGGAGAAACATAAAATGGCGAAAATTAATGACTTGGCTTCCGTATTAGCATTTGAAAAAAAATTAGTCCCCTCTGACGGTTATTTCTACGGCACCTGCTGGAACAATAAAAAAGAGGCTTTCCCTTTAGCATTACAGGAAAAATCGGTACGTGGCACAATTTCAAATCGTTTAAAAAATGCGGTACAAAATGACCCGATGAAGCTTAATGCTGAGGTTGAAAAGGCCAATTTACAAACTGTAGATGCCTGTGCACTCGGCACCGAGCAGGACACCTTAAAACATCACTTTACCCTCAAGATACTAGGTGGCGTACAATATCCTTCAGCCTGCAATAATGCCAATTTTAAACAAAGCTATGAACAGGCGGCAACCGACTATATTGAGCGGGAAGGATGCCAAGAACTTGGCCGCCGTTATGCACATAATATTGCCAATGCCCGTTTTCTGTGGCGCAATCGGGTGGGCGCTGAAAAAATAGAAGTCCAGGTTAGCGTATTAAACCAAGGGCAGGAACAAGAGTGGACATTTGATGCTACTCAATACAGTATCCGTGATTTTGATCAACAAGATGCAGCCATCAATGAGTTAGGTAATAAAATTGCCGCTACCCTGGCTAGTAAAGATGGGGCCCTGCTATTAAATATCACCACTTATGCATTATTAGGCAACGCACAAGAAGTTTATCCTAGTGAAGAACTGGTACTCGACAAAGGTAAAAGTAAAAAAAGTAAAATCCTTTATCATGTCAATAGGCCTGCGGCTAGGCACGAAGGCTTTAGCGCAAGTTCGGAAGTTGAACCCAATGTTATTAGGCACGCGGCTATGCACTCACAAAAAATCGGTAACGCATTGCGCTCGATCGACACCTGGTATCCCGCCTACCAGGATCCTGAACGTAGCGCCGGCGCAATTACTATCGAGCCCTATGGTGCAGTTACCAATTTAGGTATTGCTTTTAGAACCCCAAAAGAGAAACAGGACTTTTACAGCCATTTTGATAAATGGGCGCGCAGCAGCAAATTAGACAATATTGAAGATGAGCATTATGTCATGGCCGTATTAATCCGTGGTGGTGTTTTTGGTGAAAGTGAAAAATAAGGTGGGCTATGAACTACTATCAGGAAATCACTTTATTGCCCGATCCGGATATTACCCTTGGTTTCTTATGGCAGAAAATCTATCAACAACTGCATATTGCATTAGTGGATAATAAAGTTAATCAGACTCAAAGCGCAATCGCGGTTGCCTTTCCTGAGTACGCTTGTTCCAATTTCCACTTAGGCAAAAAATTACGTTTATTGGCGGTAGAAAGAGAGCAACTAAGCCAGTTGCATATTGAGCAATGGTTAGCCCGATTTTCTGACTATGTTCATATTAAATCGATTCAAGCTGTACCATCGCGAGTAAAACCTGTTAGCAACATTCAATGGCAGTTCTCAAACGGTAAAACTGTACCATCGCGAGTAAAACCTGTTAGCTATATCCGTCAACATATTAAAGGTGAAAATCGCATTAGACAGGCGATGCTCAGTAAAGCACAACGCTGGTCTGCTAAAACCGGCAAACCGTTAATAGAGTGTTTAAAACAACTGGAGAACACCCGACCACAAAAGCAATGTGACTTACCTTTTATTTGGTTAGAGAGCCAGCAAACTAAACAACAGATAGGAAAGCATAATAAATTTCCCTTATTTATTAAACAGACAGAAAAAAAAGAAGCGAAAAATGGCCCATTTACCTGCTATGGACTAAGCCAGTCTATGTCCAACCAGGAATTAATTGCTACCGTACCCCATTTTTGACCTTTAATTTTCGCTCTTTAAAAATATAATTATAAAACAATAAGTTGCAATTGTAGTAAAAATAGAAGGGTAAAATACCATTTTTTAGCTAACTACTTGTTGCAACTTATTTATTTTGATTTATGCTATTGGTTCACTGCCACATAGGCAGCTTAGAAACGTTCATCAATTTCTGGCGTAATACGAAAGGTGTTCACTGCCACATAGGCAGCTTAGAAACTAAGGAGTCGAATGACCGCACTGCGCCAGACGTTCACTGCCACATAGGCAGCTTAGAAATTCCAGCGCTGAACATAAGCACGCCTTTGGCGGTTCACTGCCACATAGGCAGCTTAGAAAATTTTGATCGGTCACCAATGCATATAGCATATGTTCACTGCCACATAGGCAGCTTAGAAATGCTTCGGGGGTGTTCATGATTTAAGTACTGTGGTTCACTGCCACATAGGCAGCTTAGAAAGATAACTGGGCTGACGAATCTGACAATTTCTGGTTCACTGCCACATAGGCAGCTTAGAAAGAAACGTTTTATGATCTCTCTCCCACCCGAAAGTTCACTGCCACATAGGCAGCTTAGAAATTAAGCAACGGTACCAATGTGACGGTAAATGAGTTCACTGCCACATAGGCAGCTTAGAAAACCAAAAACGTGGAATTCGCCAATGACAGGCTGTTCACTGCCACATAGGCAGCTTAGAAAGAATTACAAACCATGAATAACATCTACACCAAGTTCACTGCCACATAGGCAGCTTAGAAACCCAACGCCCCACGATGCGGTATTCAAGCAGTGTTCACTGCCACATAGGCAGCTTAGAAAATCAACATCTTTGAGTGTGGAACACAAAAAGAGTTCACTGCCACATAGGCAGTTTAGAAGTTTTGTTATAACATAAAGATATAAATTAATTGGCTTATTACCCCATAGCCAGCTTAGAAGTTGGAAGATTATTAACAAAAACAGAATATCGATGACATAATCAAAAAGTTGCCAATGACAATCGCTTAACCAGACAACGGCAACAAATGGAACGGAATAGACTAGGTGACATTATTGCAGAAAAATCCTGTGTGATTAGCAATCAAATGCTCTGTCAGACGAAGTCAGCGATACCACAAATCATTTAAGGAATTTTAGGAAAAACATATTACCATTACTTGCAATAGGAAAAAATTTAATGCCTAAAAATTTTTTTTCAAATACAGAAAAAAATAATTATATCAAGCAGCATCTGGATAAACAATTAGCTAAATATGACAAGGTAAACTACGTCTACGCTGTAATGAATAAAAAAAACACCGATGACATGATAATTATTAGTGATTTATCTGATGAGCTTGTTAATAATTACCTTAACCAGAAAACGCAAAATATTGATCCTGTCATTATTAAGGCATTAAATCAGCTTGCTCCTTTTTCATGGGATGAAAATATTAAAATTAACTCCATATGGCCAGTTAAAAAAGTCTTTGAACCAATGAAAATGCTTAATATTAGCGGTTATGCTTTTGTTTTGCATGATCACCTTAATAACTTAGCCCTGTTATCGCTATACATGGATAAATTTTTAATAAAAGATATTGAATTTTTTATTAAAAGCAATAAAGGTGAGCTTCAGGGTCTGTTAATTCATACTCATGAAATGTTACTTTCACTCTATCAGAATGAAAATACAACCGAAAAAATTATATTTTCACCCCGTGAATCAGAAGTACTTTACTGGTGCAGTATTGGAAAAACCTATTCAGAAATAGGCACCATACTTAATATAAGTACTTATACTGTCAAATTTCACATTGGAAATGTTGTAAAAAAGCTTGGCGTTATTAACGCAAAACATGCCATCAGCTTAAGTGTAAAACTTAATCTTATTTCTCGCCCAGCGGGTAAAAAAGCAGGTTTGACCTGAGGATAACGCACAACCGGGTATAGTTTGGGGAAGCCATCGATACTTATGGGGGAACCAGCATCAGTATACCCCCAGCGTCTAATTAGGGTTCGTGTGCTAAACCTTGTGCATTCGGCGTAGCAGGGTAAGTTGGCTTTATCAAGAATAGTATTAAATTCGCTGAATAAATCATCAACTAAGCCTCTACCTCGGCAAGAAGGTTTTACTGCAAGAAGCGATATATAGTAATGATGAAAGGTTTGTGGATGATGTTGCTCAAGCCCATCTATAAACGCGATGGCTTTTGCATAGTCTGATCCACATACCTTGCGTAGCTGACTATCAATTTTAGTCAGCTCTTCTTTGGGCATTGCCATCGATTCAGGGCGGAAATAGACCAAAACGCCAGCATCATTTTCTGTAAGCAATATACCGCCATATTTGCTTGCAAGATTGACGTAAATACGGAAAAAATTCCGTAATACATCAATAAGACTATCACGGTCACGGCCTGGAAATATCAGCTTGTGTACCGGTTCTTCAGAAAATGCTGTCGCCAGAATATCACTAACGTTTTCCAAATCAGTATTTTTTGCAAGTCTACATTTCATTGTTGTTCCTCATCATTAAATATAATAAAAAAGCAGTTTTAGCTTATTATTATTTAAATAATAATAATATTAAAAAAGCAGAAATTATATTAAAGGAATAGAAGCATCAACATGCAACTTAATTTGTTAAGAGATTAAAATTTAATTAAATATATTTAACTTAAACCAATATCAAATATCCACATAAATTATTCAGATGTCAAAAAAACATTTTCCATTAAGTTATTTTTGGCACAGATTATATTATCATTGGATAAGTTTTTTTTATAAATAATTTAAAACATCGTCAAAATGACGGCGTATAATTTACATAATTAACATTAATTATCTAAAAAAAATATTTTAACTTATTCTTTTGTTGTTTCTCTTATTTCGTTCACCATTTTTTATATGCTAATTTTTCTTTCGCTGCTAAATAAGGGTAAAAGATTGCATAGCTATTCCACTGCCATATAGACAGCTTAAAAAATGTGTGCAAAGTCCGATAATTCTATTGTCTCGTTCACTGCCTCACAAGTCGCTTAGAAGATATCAATCTGTATCATAATCTGACCGAAATAGTTCACTGCCAAATTCAATTCTATTATTGACCATCTAAGTGCCGAGCTGCAAATAACAAAATTTTGGCTAGCAAACTGCGCTAATACCACCTAAATTTCAGGTATGTTATCTGTCAGTAATAGAATTTAATCTTGATACCGTTAATCAGGGCAAATATAGTATCCAGTAGAAAGGTGATGTAAATCGCGAACCAAAAATCTATCCAACCGACCAACGGCAATGTTTGTTACAACAAGCATTGCCAGAGCAAACTACTGTGATTGAAATTCATAGCAATTCAGATAACAACAATGCAGGAAAAATATTCAATAAAATAACCTAGAGCTGCTGCAAGCAGAGTGTAAGGAATTATTCCTTTCAGATAAAATAATTTATCAAAGAATAAGACCGATATTAATAAGGAGACTAAACAATTAGGCCATGGTAAAGTCAATATTTGCATCATGAGTTGTCAAAAGAAAGAAAAAGAGTATAAGGGATTAAAAATATATTAGAGTTATTATAAAATATGGTTAATAACAATTCACTTTAGAGCGAAATAAATGACTAAAGGTTTCTTTAAAAATAGTTTAATAAACGAAAAGATAAAAAACTTTTTAGATGAGCAAATCATAAAGTATGGTGATATAAAATATGCCTACCTGGTGATGAATAAAATTAATCCTATGGATGTGATAATAATAAATAACCATACTGAATGGTTTGAGCTATATATTAAAGGAAGTTATCAACTTATTGATCCTGTAATTATAAACGCCATGGAAAGAGTAGACGATTTTCACTGGGATGAAAAAATAATGATTTATTCAGAGATGAAACTACCTAAAATATTCAAACACTCAAAAAAATATAATATAAATAAAGGTCATACTTTCGTTCTTCATGATTATCTAACTAACCTGGCGGTATTATCTATTTTTGAAACAGGATCAGATGATAATAATAAATATACTATTAATAGCAATAAAGAAAAATTTCAACAATTATTGATCAAAACACACCAGAAACTTTTATCTCTTTATGATGAAATTGAAAAAGGCCGCAATCAGTACAAACCTTCAGGGCTTTCTTCCAGAGAAAATGAAATTTTGTACTGGGTCAGCATAGGCAGAACGTATCAAGACATTGCAAAAATGCTGGGGATTAAACAAGGTACCATAAAATTTCATATGGGCAATGTAGTCAAAAAACTAGGGGTTTCCAGCACCAAGCATGCTATAAAATTAGCCACTGAATTAAAAATGATCCAATTACCATCTTGATAGAAAATTTAAAGGCCAGCGATCATTAACTTTATATTTAGATTTAACATTTTTCTCTAATAAATAAGTATTTTTACCATCTATAGGCATAGTGATTAAATAGATAACTTCATTTTTTTCGGAAATACCTTTATTAACAATATCAACATTCCACCCTGCACGTCTGAAAATAATCAGCATCTGATAACTAATTATTGCACATATGCCATCATAGTTATGATTCCTGACATAATAAATCATTGATAAAAAAAGCATTAAACTGATAGAATATTTATTTAACTCAAATTTTACAATCCTTTCTTTATCTACAAATAATCGACTAGCCTCAAAATAATTCCCTTTCGGTAAATTTATTTGTTTAAAATATTTATAAAATGTTCCGGTAATCATATTATTATTTTTTATATCAATAAATCTTACACCACATACAATCCGGTCTTGATATGAGCCTAAAAGATAATCAACATTTTTATTGTCATATTCATCAAATTCTTTGTTATTTTTACATATGACTGACCAGTTAAGTCTATCTTTAAATGATCTTTTTCTTAAAAAAAATAAATCATTTTTATTTTTTTCAGATAACTGAATATATTTTGCATTAAAAAAGTTTAACATTCAAATCATCATTTGAGGTATTATTTCATGAGAAACTATATTAACATACCCCTTAATTTTATGATAAAAACTATTAATAAAAATCGACTGAATCCATAAATATTGATGCGGTGATTTAATAATCACTCAACTATTTTTTATACAAAAATGATAACAGTCAGAATTAAGTTAATAAGTAAAAAATGAAAATATATAATCGATAATTTAACGCATATTATCAAGTAAAAGTCTTCTGCAGATGTAAGCATCTCTGGTCATGGAGAAGACTTTTGCTAAGTGATAAGTTACTGGTTTATTTTTACATACAACTAGGTAACTAACATTACGTATACTGACAGTTCGACAAACCATTCGGCATCATAATAGCCATAGTGCGCACAGTAATAAACTGGATAATCATAATAACTTTATAGGTAGATGGGTTCAGCACCCACCGCAACAATCACTTCTGCTGATGTTTGAGTAGAAAATAATAGCAAAATAAAATAAGTAAAAATGCATATATTTCATATCAGCTCACAAATCTTTAACTACAGCAAGCGCTGATTTTACTTGTTGATTGAGCAAATCACGTGCAAATTCTGCAATGTTTGAAATTACAGTCGTTAGCCCGCTGGATGCTTGATAGTGGTATAAACAGACCATCAGCGATTAAAGATACCCAGTTAACCCGCGCTGAAATAACCAATCGGTTCAAAGGCTAAGGAATGAACGGTCGTGGAGCGAAAGCATGAAATGAAACGACTAACCGCCACAATGTCTCTATTAATATTATGTTTTACGTACAAATGGTCCTTTAGGGGCAATAATTTCTAAATTAGTACCGTCAGGATCACGGAAGTACGCAACGCCTGTACCAAAGCCTGATTTTAATCCATCTTCTGGCATAAAAAATATGGGCTCCCCATCAGGCTCAATACCTATCGATTTCATTCGCTCAATGGCAGCATCTAGGTCATCAACTTCAAAACAAAGATGCATGGCGCTAATTTGGTTATTGGAATAAGAAGCTCGGGTAGGTTCAGGTACGACATATTCCAGGATATCGATATTCAAATTATCAAGCTAAAAATTAGCAAACTTAATTCGAATATTATCTAAACCTTGCGTCTGCGCCATTCTCTTGCCACTTATCTCATCAACGTTTACCGCTTTAGTACCCGTTAACGTTTCATAAAAAGCAATAGATTTAGCCAAATTACTGACAGTAATGCCAACATGGTTAGCTCTAGAAAAGCCTGCTGTTAACTCTTTCATATCAACCCCATTAACTCGATTTTTATTTATAGTCTTGCATTATAAGCGTCTATATTATTAGCTATTGTTGCTAGAGCGATTTTCTCACCAACAATCGATAACTTAATTCATTAAATCTGCATACTAGTACTAAGATTATAACTAATTTGTGATATTACTATTATTTTTTATAACACTTTAGGCATAGCTTCTCAGACTTTAGATCTTTTACAAACATAATTGGCAACGCTTAGCCAGTGAGTACTGGGAAATAATATCGAATAGACTTACCTGCAAAACACACATGGATAAATTCAATATTGTGAGAAATAATTACATAATAAAATAGTAAGATATCAAAGTGATTAATTGTTTGTGGCTAATTATCATTTGGATAATAAAGACTCTGATACGGCTAATACATTATATTATAATGATAGCTATATTATTCATATTACAAATCCAACTGAACAAAATATTACTTCGATAGCAAAAAAACAGCTATCTCGACACAAAATATAAATAAAACATTAGCTAATAAAGAGAGCGCGAGAATTGATTTATGGGATAATTTTATTTTTGCTATTATTAATTCGCCAATAAAAATCGGTGATAACGCATTTTGAATTAGCCCAATTTGTATTTTTTTAACTAAAAAATATGACTATTCTTTCATATGATAAAGTGAATGCCTTGAAATATATTGAGAATATTGACTGTAAAAATATGTCTGGCATAAATGTATTGTTGGCTTTGATGTATGGCATTGCAAGTGAATTTAATATCATTACAAAATTAATCACCAGTAAATTTGAAAGGTTAGAAATTGGAATTATTAACTAGCACGAAAAATGAAGATGTTATCAGCATAATGGCTTTACAACCTAGTTGGGTCTTTTTTTCCATGCCATTTCAATGATCTGGCTGTTATGCGAATTATTAAAATAAAAGGCAGTGCTTGTTATAAAACTTCTTATTTTGCTGAAATCGATGAGGAGTTATTCGATAATATATACCCTGAAAATAAACAGTCAATTGAAGTCGTCGTAACCTACTCAAAAATAATTACCGATATGATGAACACGGTTGCTTCAATGGTAGCCAATAATCAAAATAAATTTTTTAAGTTTCTGGCAACCATTACCATACTATTAACTATACCAATGATCTTTTCTAGTTTTTGGGGAATGAATGTTAAAATCCCTTTTGAAGGCCAAGTGATAGGCTTTATTATTGTATTAACCATTTCTCTACTAACAACATTATTAGCAATCATCTATTTATGGATCAAAAAAATTTATATCTAAGTTTAATCCTGTCTTTATTACACTCAAGAAACGCCGCCTGATTAATTACAGTAAAATCATTGAGTGATACACCACCAACCTTGCTGAAACTTCATACCTGGCCAGAAAATTGTTCCGTTACTTCTTCACCATCGATAACTAACTTATTTGCTGTTGATAAAAAAGCACTAACAGTCTCGTTAAGTTATGCCTTGGCAGAAATTATCTCTAGATAATCTTTATACACTAACAGATAGCATTACATATCTTGTCGTCATGTTTTTTTAAAAAAATATTTATTTTTTTTCGATTTTGGCCAATAACGGAAAGAAAAATACTATTTAACGCGGTTTTTATTCTTAATCTTGTTTAATCGATATTTTTATAACAAAGTTAGGTTAATTAATCTTTATATAATAATCGCTAATTATTTTAGTATTAAATAGTATAAAAGCCGTATTGTCGATAACGGCAAATAATAAAAGATATTCATAATAATAAGGTTTAATCCTGATAGTAATAAATAAGTTTCCTTGGGAAAATTATTGTAGAAGCGCAAACTTATCGCGGTTAAGAGTTAAGTCACTGCTGTTTTGCAATAGCGTTAAAATGAAATACTTTTCCTATTAATAATTTAGGAGTCCAAATTATGACCATAATCTCAAACAGTCATCTCCATCTATCTAGTGATTGGGATAATATCTCTGGTGCTGAACCCAGCATGCCAACTGAGTTTAGCAATCCACCTTCACCAGAAAAGTCCGGTTTTTGTGCCTGGATGCGTGATTTTTTCAATTATTTAACCGGGACTTTTGGTGAGAAACTAGCCCCTTCAAAATTAAATTCTGCTTTGGATAATATTTTCAATTCAATGAATGAATGAATGAATGAATGAATGAATGAATGAATGAATGAATGAATGAATGGAAACATGATGATCCCATCTACTTTAACAATCGAGAAATAGAGCTTCACATTGGAAGCCAAAAACAAGTTAGCTTTAGAAGCATGGAAAAAGAAGGCACTACTTATATTGTCTCTTCTGCCTGCCATGATATGGCTAACCCGACTCCAATACAACATCAACAATCTGGTGGTCGCTCTGTTGCAGAGGCACTTAGTTATATCAAAAATTCTTATCCCCACCAGCAAGTAAAAGCCTTAATTCCCATTGCGCAAAGTAATAAATTAGTCTTTAGTACTCGCGGCCATTTTGTGTTACTCGAAGTCGATATAAATGCGGGTAAAATTCAATCGGCTAAAATTCATGATTCTAAAGGTGGTTTACTTGATACTTTTTATCGTGGCGCAAAGCATTTAACCAAGCAGCTACTAGCAGATGAAAATTTAGGTTTAGACAAAAATTTTGCTGTCACTAGCGAACATCATAGCGATCAATCTTTATTGAATGGTAATGATTGCGGACGCTTTAGCGCTTATTATGACAAAAAAATTATTGATAATGATTTATCGAAGGCAAATGCTGTAGATGCCCGAGCTTTCTTTGAACAAAATTTTAAAAAAACATCCTAAAATTAACCGTATTTGTCGCATTAATAGCAATTAAATTTACTTAATAACAAAATAAGCTGCTCGGTTAGTTAAAGATAAAAATGTAATAATGATTAATGCGACAAACCCATAAGTTTTAATAATAGAGAAATAGTGTTTATGACAAATAACCGATACTCGTTTAGCAAACATGGCATGCCGTTCGTTAGCGCCACTCATTAAACAATTTTCTGCATAAAATAAGCCCCTACAGGGCTTAAGGACAATGAAAATAGCGATAATCATTTTATGCATGCTGACTAAAATTAATTTGCCGATAAAGTAGCATCAATTTTTTCCGGCCGCAGGGTATAAATACCACCATTAAATGGATCGATAATTAACCAACCTATTAATCCACCAAAAAATAGATTACCAGCGACATACCAGCCATTTACACTCCCTTTTAACGGTAAGGTAACCGGTTTTAATTCTTCCTTGGTCAACGTAATTTCATAATTTTTTTACCAAAATAACTACCCTCAGATTTTTCTAATATAATTCCCTGAGGCGTTCTTCCTTGAGCAATGATTGTGCCCTTTTGATCTTTGACAGAATATTCAGCGCCAGACGGATTGCTACGCGCTAAGTTTTTTCGCTCACTATCGTTGCACAACCACTCATCATTCCGATTGTAATTAAAGCTAAAACTAACTTTTTCATTATCATCCTTGTCATAATTAATGTTAAATAATTTTAACTAAAACAAGAGGTAAAATAGATATACGATTATTTTTTTTATAAATCGAATAAACCAAATTTATTGAGCAAAATGTGACGATTAAATGGTATTCTTATAAAATAATGAATCAATAAAACCATTCAAAATTTGTCATAACTAAATTATTTAATTTTATTTCTTAATAACTAAAAAGATAATATTGCCGCTGTTAAGCAAATAGGAAACAATATGTCAATAATAATTAGAAAGATGGAAAAAACCGACCGTATGGTTTGGGCAACTATGCGTCTGCAATTGTGGGATAAACAAGCCCGCGCTAGCCACCTTAATGACATCGATAACATATTAAGTAACAAACAGAACGCGGCATATATTGCTCTGTTGGCTAATCATCAGGCAGTCGGTTTTGCCGAAATTTCACTACGCGAATATGCCAATGGTTGTAGCAAACAAACGGTTCCATTTTTGGAAGGTATCTGGGTTAAGCCTGAATATCGTCAACAAGGTATTGCTCAGGCGTTGATCAGTCAAATAACCACCGACCTCATTGCAAAGGGATTTGATGAACTCTGTTCCGATGCCGAAATTGGCAATACACTCTCCTATAAAGCGCATCAAAATTGGGGCTTTGATGAAATAGAACGCGTTATCTGTTTTCGCAAAAAACTTATCTGATCTGATTGTTATAGCATTTTGTTAGGCGGGTTTTGCCTAATTCATCCGTCATAAATAATCAGAAAACCGCCATTGCGAAGGTTTTTTGAGCGCAAGTTAAATTATTACCCAGTGTGCTAACATAAGCAGAAATTAATTTAACTCGCTGCCACTGCTCTTAAACAAATGGCATAACAAATTGTTTTTACTTTTGCTATCTCAACAATGGCTTGGCCAAAGAGTAGATTCTGACCATTAATAATCTCATTTATTGACTCATGCTTTCCGTTAGCCGGCAGAATAATTTTGCACCGTGTTACCCCTGTTAATTGAGTACTCACCACAGTGAGGCAAGTAACTCAATAACCGTTAGCGCTGTTTTTTCCACTCCGCTCGTAATTTAGCCAATAAATCTGCTATAGATCCTACACTTGCGCTAATTTATCGAGCACTATTTTTCAACACGCTGACTTCTGGTTATTGACTTTCCATAGTATAGTAAAGCCAATTTTTTATCAGTGGGTAGATTTAGCTAACAAGCTGCCAATGCATTTTTAAAACTAATTCCTTATACTGAAAATTGTCTAGGATTTAATTTAAATAGCATTAAGCAAGCAAATTTTACCGGCAACATTACAACTCAAAGAGTTAAATATAAAAACTATGACTAATCCCCAAAACTTCGCTTCCCATACCCCAATGATGCAGCAGTATTTGCGGCTTAAAGCACAACATGCTGATATTTTGTTATTTTATCGGATGGGTGATTTTTATGAGTTATTCTTTGATGATGCCAAGAAAGCCGCACAATTACTCGATATTTCATTAACTAAGCGTGGACAATCGGCCGGGCAACCGATTCCGATGGCTGGGGTACCTCACCATGCCGTAGAGAGCTATTTAGCCAAATTAGTTCAGTTAGGCGAATCGGTGGCTATCTGTGAACAAGTCGGTGATCCCGCTACCAGCAAAGGCCCGGTTGAACGTAAAGTTGTTCGCATCGTAACGCCAGGCACCGTGACTGATGAAGCATTACTACAAGAGCGTCAAGACAATCTATTAGCCGCGATTTGGCAAGAAGATCATCGTTATGGCTATGCCACGTTAGATATTACTTCTGGCCGTTTTATTATTAGTGAAATGGCTGATATCACTACTATTAGCGCTGAATTACAACGAACCCGCCCGGCAGAACTGCTCTATCCAGAGAATTTTGTCAATGTTGCGCTATTTGAAAATAATAAAGGATTACGTCGTCGTCCGTTATGGGAGTTCGAATTAGATACCGCCAAACAACAATTGAATCTGCAATTTGGGACACAAGATCTAATGGGTTTTGGCGTTGAAAAAGCAACATTAGCATTGCGAGCAGCCGGTTGCTTGCTGCAATATGTCAAAGATACTCAGCGCACGGCGTTACCCCATATTCGTAGCATTACTATGGAGCAGCAAAAAGAGACCATTATCCTAGATGCAGCGACGCGTCGGAATCTTGAATTGACGCAAAATTTATCGGGTGGTAGCGAGAATACGGTGGCGGCCATATTGGATCAATGTGTTACACCTATGGGTAGCCGTATGCTAAAACGTTGGCTCCACACTCCGTTGCGCAATCTAGATAGCTTATTAAATCGCCAACAGGCAATAGCAGGCCTGCAAGCTTATCATTTTGAATTACAACCTTTTCTACGCCAAATCGGTGACTTAGAACGGATACTTGCGCGTTTAGCACTCCGTTCCGCGCGACCTCGAGATCTAGTTCGTATGCGGCACGCTTTCCAACAATTTGCCGATATTCACGCGATATTAGATAAGATAGAATCACCCTATGTGAAAAACCTGCAATCCCGTGTTAGCACTTTTACATCACTGCAAACATTGTTAGAAGAGGCCATTGTTGATACGCCACCGGTGTTAGTGCGAGATGGGGGCGTGATTGCCACCGGATATCATAGTGAACTGGATGAATGGCGTGCACTGGCCGCTGGTGCCAATGATTATTTAGAAAAACTTGAATTACGGGAAAAAGAAAAATTAGGCATCGATAGCCTAAAAGTCGGTTTTAATGCGGTACATGGCTATTATCTGCAAGTCAGTCGCGGGCAGAGTCATCGGGTACCTATCCATTATGTTCGTCGCCAAACTCTAAAAAATGCCGAACGCTATATTATCCCTGAGTTGAAAGAATATGAAGACAAGGTATTAACATCTAAAAGTAAAGCATTAGCGATTGAGAAAAAGCTTTATGAAGAACTATTTGATTTGTTACTACCCCATCTGTCAGCGTTACAAACTAGCGCCGAAGCTTTAGCTGAATTAGATGTACTCAATAATTTGGCAGAGCGCGCCGAGACTTTAGACTATCGCTGCCCAATATTAAATGAGAGACCTGGGATAGAAATTGTTGCTGGACGCCATCCCGTTGTAGAACAGGTACTGAGTGAGCCATTTATTTCTAATCCATTGGATCTGTCGCCACAACGTCGTTTGTTGATTATTACCGGCCCTAATATGGGCGGTAAAAGTACTTATATGCGTCAAGCAGCATTAATTACCTTGCTTGCTTATATAGGTAGCTTTGTGCCGGCCGAAAAAGCGATTATTGGCCCAATTGATCGGATCTTTACGCGGGTTGGGGCGTCTGATGATCTTGCTGCCGGTCGGTCAACTTTTATGGTGGAAATGATAGAAACCGCTAATATCCTGCATAATGCAACTGAACAAAGTCTAGTATTGATGGATGAAATTGGTCGCGGTACTTCAACCTATGATGGTCTTTCACTTGCCTGGGCCTGTGCGGAAAATCTGGTTAGCCAAATTAAAGCCATGACGCTATTTGCTACACATTATTTTGAATTAACTAATTTGGCAGAAAAACAGGAAGGTGCGGTTAATATCCATCTGGATGCGATAGAGCATGACGACACTATCGCTTTTATGCATAACGTGCAAGAAGGTGCTGCCAGTAAAAGCTATGGTTTAGCCGTGGCTTCATTGGCTGGAGTCCCCGCTAAAGTTATTCAACGAGCAAAACAGAAATTAATCGAGCTAGAAATGCTCTCCACGCTGCCTGCGAATAAATCTATTGATAATTCACAACGAGCAAAAGTCGTGGAAAAGACCATTCCACCCGCTATTAAGACATTGGAAGAGTTAAATCCTGACGCATTAACACCTCGTCAGGCGCTAGAATTGATTTATCGGTTAAAAGAGATGGTGAAATAGTTAGGTTATATGATGCAAAAATACTTGATCCAATTCACCATTTTTTAGCCTGTGAAATGTCACAAGCAGGGATAGACAAAGCAAGTCAGCCTGAAAACTTAGCCATTATTTTATGCGATCATCTGTTATGTGAACTAAAAGCTGCACAAAGTGCTATGCTGCTGTTGCGAAAATATGCCGTTGATGAACAGAGCAGTGATACATTATTACAATGGCTACAACTTTTCGAAAATTTTGCTTATAAGAAAATTACCAATATTGATACCCTAAAAGGACAAATCGACACTGTTGCAAAGATCAGAGCGCTGATAATCTTTCCTAACGACTTAATCAATGCTCGCCAATATGAATGTTTTTAAAGACTGACACTTTATCCATGACATCATCCTTTGGGCGGTATACTGATACTGCAAATATGGCATCAGTTATCGCCAACTTTAAGCGTTGCTAGCCGAACGTGGTGTAAATGTCGATCCCGCTACCCTTTATCGTTGGGTTTAACACTACACCCTGAGATGTGCATTGGTACTAGCATAATTCCTCCTGTTTCACTCCATGGTATATCAATGAAACCTATGTGAGGATTAATGTTCACTGACCCTGTCTGTTCCGCGCTGTCAATAACAGATGTCACCGATCATGCAAAACTGATCCACTAACGATCATCTAAAACTGATCCACTTGGTATTATTCGCACATTTTTGTACGGATAATTTATGTTAACCAAGGAGATATTTGTGGATATTCATGTTCGCTTTGCACAAGGACAAAGCCTTCGAAAAATTGCCAGTGAGTTGGGTATATCCCGTAACACCGTAAAACATCATTTACAACAACAGACAATGCCAACTTATGCTAAAAGAAGTCAACAACCGACTAAATTATCCCCCTTTAAACCTTATTTGCTTCAGCGAATTGAACTGGCTAAACCTGATTGGATCCC
>NZ_AUCC01000056.1 GCF_000429565.1 Arsenophonus nasoniae DSM 15247 | reverse complement strand
GAAAGGATTTCTGCGTACCGATCCGTACAAATGTATTCTGTGTGGCGACAGGCTGCTTTTCACCGGGGCGCAAATGGGTAAAAAAGCAACGGAATTGTTGTCAGAAAGACTGCATAACCTGGAGAAAAAGCGATGGTTACGCAGCTAAACGCAGGATCAATGTGTCTAAAATAAGGAAATCAGGTTAGAAATTACACTCTCTGAGGAAATGTTAACTGGCACTAAACACAATAAATCGATCCCCATCTCCTTTTTGCAATAAGGGATGGCTTTTGCTACTCACTTTAAAAGCGATTCAATTTCCTAACCATGAACCCAATTTAGTCTATATTGCGGTCGATAATTTATTTGGCGGCGACGGTAGGTTTCCCACCCCGGTAGATGGACGTGAATTTACCCATACCGAACAGCGTATTATTAATAAAATGATGAAATTGGCGCTTGATGCCTATAGTGATGCCTGGGAAAGTATTTTCAAAATCCAGGCAGAATATGTTCGTTCTGAAATTCAGGTAAAATTTACCAATATCACTTCCTCGCCTAACGATATCGTTATTACCACGCCCTTTTTGGTGGAAATTGGCAATATGATTGGGGAATTTAGCATTTGTATCCCTTTTGCCATGATCGAACCGCTACGCGAAAGATTAATCAATCCGCCGGTAGAAAATGTTAAACAAGATGAAGGCGTCTGGATGGAAGGCTTGGTTAATCAAGTTAAATATTCCGAATTGGAATTAATCGCTAACCTGATTGAACACCCAACACGGCTCTCTAGGATCCTGAAACTGCAAAAAGGGGATGTCATTCCTGTCGAAAAACCGGAACGCCTTATGGTTCATGTCGATGGCGTTCCCGTACTGACCAGTAAATACGGAACATTAAATGGGCAGTATGCCCTGCGCGTCGAACATCTTATTAACCCAGTTTTAAACGCTCTGGAAGAGGAACAAAAACCATGAGTGACACTAAAGATTTTACTGAAAATCAAGCTAAAACCTCGGCTGAGGATATCTGGGCAGAGACTATCGCTCAGCAATCGAAACCGCCTAAACCAACCGATAATGGACCGGAGATCTTTGATAATTTGGAAATGCAAGATATCGAAAATCAATTTTCAGATATCAATATGATCATGGATATTCCGGTTAAACTGACGGTTGAACTAGGTCGCACCAAAATGACCATTAAAAAGCTATTAAATTTAACCCAAGGCTCAGTGGTTTCACTGGATGGTCTGGCCGGTGAACCGTTAGACATTTTGATCAACGGTTATCTGATCGCACAAGGCGAAGTGGTGGTGGTTTCTGATAAATATGGTATTCGGATCACCGATATTATTACCCCTTCAGAACGCATGCGTCGGTTGAGTCGATAGATTATGCCAGCTTATTCTTCTTTTCTAATTGCTGGAGCGGCAGATAATGCTACTCCTGTATTAAAAGGGGGCATAACCACTAATAGCCCCTCCCTACTTTCAGGCAGTAGCATGTTAACTGAAATGAGTAGCTCGCTATTACTGATTATTGGCGGTTTATTGGTGACTTTATGGTTAGTACGCCGTTTTTTACCCAAACGCTATCTGACCACTCGCTCAAGCGCAATTAAGGTAACGGATAATTACTCACTCGGTAATAAAGCCAAAATTACGATTATTGAAGTTGAAGGACAGGCACTGGTGCTCGGTGTCACCGAAGAAAACATAACCTTATTGCATAAAATGCCGGCCAAAACCGAACCGAATGAACAACAGCAGTCAACTTCTGTTCCACCCTCTTTTGGTCAATTCATGAAGACATGCTCAGTAAAAAGTAGAAACCATGATGCGTAGACTGCTATTTTTATTATCCAACACGTTATTTTGGCTGCCATTGCACGCTTATGCCGCTATTCCTGCGATTACTAGCCAACCCTTAGCCAATGGCGGCCAAAGTTGGTCATTACCAGTACAGACACTTATTTTTATTACCGCTCTCGGTTTTATCCCTGCGTTGTTGCTGATGACAACCAGTTTTACTCGTATCATTATCGTACTGGGTTTATTGCGTAATGCGTTAGGCACTCCGACTGCCCCACCTAATCAAATTTTATTAGGCTTAGCGCTATTTATGACTTTTTTTGTCATGTCACCGGTATTTGATAAAATTTATCAAAATGCCTATTTACCCTTTAGTGAAGAAAAAATTACCATTGAAGTGGATTTATCAGAAGGTGCCAAACCCTTACGTCAATTTATGTTACAACAAACCCGTCAACCTGATTTAGCACTGTTTGCCCGTTTAGCCAATGATAGTGAGTATCAAACCCAAGCTGATGTTCCGATGCGTATTTTAGTACCAGCATTTATTACCAGTGAACTGAAAACGGCTTTTCAAATTGGTTTTATGCTATTTATTCCTTTCCTGATTATCGATCTCGTGGTTGCCAGTGTCTTAATGGCGCTGGGCATGATGATGGTTCCGCCTGCTACCGTTGCGATGCCTTTTAAATTAATGCTGTTTGTTTTGGTTGATGGTTGGCAATTAATTTTAGGCTCATTAGCGCAAAGTTTTTTTAATTAGGAGTAAAAATGACACCGGAAACAGTGATGGGGCTTGGTATTGATGGTATGAAAGTGGCATTAGCATTAGCAGCACCCCTGTTGTTGGCAGCGTTAATCAGTGGTTTAATTATTAGTTTATTGCAAGCAGCCACGCAAATTAATGAGATGACCCTCTCTTTCATTCCTAAAATTATCGCTGTTTTTATTACTGCGGTAGTAGCCGGCCCGTGGATGTTACAACTATTTATCGAGTATACCCGTCAATTAATAACGCAATTACCGCAACTTATTGGTTAATGATGATCACTTTTAGCACCGATTTTTTTTATACCTATATTAACCAATTTTTTTGGCCATTTGTGCGGGTATTAGCTTTATTTAGTATTGCCC
The DNA here is from genome assembly GCF_000429565.1 of Arsenophonus nasoniae DSM 15247. GTDB lineage: Bacteria > Pseudomonadota > Gammaproteobacteria > Enterobacterales > Enterobacteriaceae > Arsenophonus > Arsenophonus nasoniae. Next base: position 17,140 of record NZ_AUCC01000056.1, on the reverse strand, counting down.
CTTTTTTTGGTGAAAAACAGATCCCTAAAAAAAGCAAAATTGCGTTAGCCTTACTGATCACTATTTTAATCTCTGCGGCAATACCACTACCACAAATCCCGCTTTTTTCCGTTATCGGATGTTGGATCTTGATACAACAAGTTTTAATCGGCTTATTAATGGGACTGACGATGCAAATCGCCTTTGCCATCGTTCGTTATGCGGGAGAAGTATTAGGCATGCAGATGGGGCTCTCTTTCGCCTTATTTGTTGATCCAGCGGCCGGCCCCAATATGCCAATTATTGCGCGTTTTTTTAATCTATTATTGTTATTACTGTTTTTATCTTTCGATATTCATCTTTGGTTATTGTCCCTATTGGCAGATAGCTTTCAGCTTATTCCAATCCAATCAATATCATTAAATAGCCAAAGTTTTATATTAGTAGCTCAAACGGCGGGAATTATTTTTTATTATGGTTTACTATTAGCACTACCTATTTTAACCTTACTATTAATTATTAATATCAGTTTGGGGATCTTAAATAGAATGACCCCCCAACTTTCAATTTTTGTTGTCGGCTTCCCACTGACACTTTTAATTGGTATTTACCTATTACCTCTTTTAACCACTATCATTACCAAATATGCTGAGAAGATATTTAACGATATTCTGAGTCAATTAAGTTTGATACTGCTTACATTAGCGGGAAAGTAATATTTTTCTAAACACTTTTTTTTCCTATCGTATTAACTTTTAAATTGTTCGTCTACTGCCAAATAAATCTATAATATTATGGGTTATTTTTGTGCTAACTGAATAATAAGTTAATAAAATATTTACCTATCAGCAGAGCAGCTAATCATTTATTTCGGTATTGCTATCCATTCAGACACAATATTGCGATAAACACCGGTCTTTTTATTTAAATGTATCCATTGATCGACATAAAGTTTCCAGCTCATATCATCACGCGGTAGCATATAAGCTTTCTCAATATATTGTAGTGGTCTCTTTGGATTAAGTGCACATAACTTAGTTGGGTAATGCTTTTGTTGATAAAGCGCTTCTGATGCATCAGTCACCATAACATCAAATTTTTTATCAATAATTTGCTGGAATATCGCCGCATTATCATGCGTCAATTGCAACTGGGCATTAGGTAAATAGCGATGGGCAAAAGCCTCATTGGTACCACCAAAGGGTGCAATCAAACGTACCGTCGGTTTATTGAGTTGTTCAATCGTTTGATATTTCGCTTTATCGTCACAACGGACTAATGGAATTTTACCATCAACCGCGAGCGGCGCAGACAACCAGGTCGCTTGCTGACGTTTTAAGGTAACCGAAATTCCCCCAACCGCAATATCACACTGTTTGCTGTGAAAATCTGTCATTAATGTATTCCAGGTCGTTTTCTGCCATTTAACTTTAGCCCCCAGACTCGCAGCTAAATTTTCCATCATGGTAACATCAATGCCTTCATATTGACCATTCTGAAGTAAATGAGTATAAGGCCTATAATCACCTGTTGCGCAAACCGTTAAGGTTTTGCTTTTCATTACTCGGTCAAGATGAGACTGCGCCTGTGCCGCTGCGCTTAAGAAAACCAGGCTGACTACTGTCAATTTCTTCATCATGCTTGTTCCTTTTTATCCCAGGAAATTGTTTATCTAAACAAAAGCTAGCTAAACAAGATTACCCTCAATTACGAAATGAAAAATAGCAAAATTTATTCAATCTTACTATTTTTTCAACATTATGAAACTGTTATTTTTTGATATTACGTTATACTTTTTGACGTTATATTATATATAGTAACTTGATCGGTAATTCAATAGATATTAATCGTATTCTATTTTCCTGCAATAATATTGAATCGATATTTAATATAACGAATTAACTATTATTGAATAATAAAAATAATTTTCCAGCTATTAATTAAAATAAATAAGATATAAATAAAAAATAGAATAGAAGAAAAAAAATAAAAAACCAGGAGAAAGTCATCCCCTGGTAAAAATTTCATTTTATTTATCGGTTTATTTTGCCGTTTATTTTATAATCTAAAAATGCATTAACAAAATGATTCAGCGCAATAAGTTAAATAAAGATAAATCTTTCATTTGAGCAAATAAACTATAAGAAGCCTGCAATATCGCCTCTTCCTGATAATATTCCGCTATCTCAGCAGCCATATCAGTATTCGTCAATTGGCTTTGCCGCTCTTTCAGTAGCAATGAAACATCTTCACTACGACTATTTAATTGTTCTACTTCCTTTAGTTGCGAGCCAAGTTGACTGCTAATTGTGGAAAGGCTTTTCATGGTATTTTGCAAATCACTATGTGCACTATCGATATTGGCTGCCAATATACTTTGTGCCTGAGGATTTGCTGATTGATAAGGCGTTTTTAGCGTATTAATTGCAAGATCCAACGACTGAAAAATATCGCCGCCAGTTGCAGTCTGCAAAACTTGCTGAGCTGTGAAATTTACCGTCACTTCACGATCAGCATCAATATGCTGCTTAATGGCATCTTGGCTACCTTGATAATTAACCACGCCATTAGTCCCTACCACTAACGGCACAGTATCGGTTTTATAGCCGGCAAACAGATAACTACCTGAACTATCTTTACTATTGGCTAAGCCCACTAACTCAGATTTTAAACTTTCCAGCTCTGTGGCATACGCTTGTCGAGCATCTTCGCTCATGATCGATTGATTAGAGACTGCCACAAAAGTTTGCTTAATACGGCGCGACAGATCTTCCATTTTCTCAACTACCTGCAACTGTGATTGCATCTGATGCTGAGAAAAATTACGCGCCGTTTTATATTGTGCCAAACGGGTTTGTGTTTGATTAATCTGTAAATTTTCTGCTGCCGCGGCTGGATCATCGGCGGATTGTAATAGCCGTTTTCCGGTCGTTATACGCTGATATTTATCTGCCAGTTGTGACTGAGAATACATCATGCTATTTGTTTTCTGATAATGCATAAATTGGCTACTTAAACGTGTTGTCATCACTATTTCCTTATTAATCTTGTTATCAGAAAATACGCATCAAAGTTTCAAACAAGCTATTGGCCGTCTGAATTACCTTGGCGTTTGACATATAAAATTCTTGCATGCGGCTCATTTCAAGATATTCCTCATCAAGATTGACACCGGAAACTGATTGTTGCTTCTGCAAATAACTCTTGGTGATCACTGATTGGGCGGTAAAATCAGCTTTTGCCTGATTGGCTTTCGACGCAACATCACCGGCAACCGCAGTATAAGCTTTGCTAAGCGTAGACGTTCCATTAACCAACTTTTTATCTTGTAATGCCAATAGATTCTTAATATTGGTATTATCTGCTTGTCCAGTACCCGCCTGGCTGGCAGCGGCAATACCTGCGGGATTTGTTATCGCAACCGATAAGCCACTAATAACTTCATCAACGGATTTGATAATAAACTTGTCACCTGCTTGCGGCGCTGAAGTTGGGGCAATTTCCATGCCATCAAAAGTTAATTTTTTACCGTGATTAGCCGTGGCTGCTGTGCTAGTAACATTTACCGACGCCCCAGTTGACTGTTGAGTAACTACCCAGTTATTGCCATCAAACATCATGGCATAATCAATGCCTTTAACTTGGGTAGCATCAGTAAATTGAGTAGCAAAACTACTGGTTCCCTGATTTTGATTATGGGAAATGATGCTCGGTTTGCCAGTCTGAAACAGTGCTTGACCAGCATTGCCCTGCAAATCAAACCCGGCCTGCTGAACCTGATTGATACTCTCGGTCAGTATTAAACCCAGCTGATTAATTTTTTGCCGATTTGGCTGGAGTACTTCATCACGTACCGCCAATGCTCCGGCTAATTCCCCGCCAGTTATTGACCTAGTATCAATTTCTCGTGGCGGATTAATGCCATCATCATAAGCCAATGTGATTTGAGCGGGATCAGCAGCCGAGGATATAGCCGTAATTTTGTTGGCTTTAGTACCATTAACTAAGGATAAGCCATTAGCAAGATTAATATTGATAGTATCATCTTGGCGAATAACACTAATGCCAGCCACCGTTGATAGTTCACGTGTTAATTGATCACGTCGATCTAACATCTCGTTTGGCACATAGCCTTGTAGACCTTTGATTTTTGTCATTTCACCGTTTAGTTTGGCCACTTGTTGCGCCAGTTGCGAAACTTTATCGGCCATCTGGCCAATATTGCCATTAAGCCGTTGTTCCATTGTGTTAAATTGTTGCTCAACGGATTTAAAGCGACTAATCATGGCTTGAGCTTTATTAATAACCTCAGTGCGCAAGGGCGCAGAAGCGGCATCGGTTGACAAGGTTTGCAAACTAGTAAAAAATTCTGTCATCGATGAGGCTAAATCGGTATCAGAAGCCGACATCAACTTATCTAGCTCTAGGGCAAATTCGGCATAAATTTTCCGCTCACCTTGTTCGGTTACCGCTTTGTTATAATGCGCATTGATAAACTCATCATATTCGCGTTGAATACCACTCACTTTGACACCATTTATATTATTATTGCTGCCATCGGTAGCCAATGTGGTGGTTTGCCGGTGATAACTCTCGACTTTAGAATTGGCAATATTACTACCAATGGTTGATAACGCAGTTTGCGCTACTTTCAAGCCGCTCATTGCGGTATTCATTAAACTGCTGGACATAGTCAGTTCCCTAATAAATTCGGATACTGCCGGTTAACCGACAGTAAGATAGTCGTTTTACGCAATAAAACATCGGCCAAAACCAGCAAAACTTAAGTAATGCGCCTCAAAAAAGATCGCTTAGATCATGTTGATAGATTTGCTTTACCTGCGAAGTGGTATTTTTCAACTGTTGAATCAGTTGGATCAGTTTTTTCGCATAACCCGGATCGGTGGCATAACCGGCCGCTTGTAAGGCAATTGCTGCCTGCTCAGGTGTGTTGGCGGCGGCGACTTTAGCATAACGTTTACTTTGGGTTAACAAATTAACATAGTCAGTGACTGCCTCAAAATAGGAGGGATAAACCCGAAAATCGTCGCGTATTTTCACGGCCTTACCATCAATATACTCGGTAGTAACAATATTGGTCACTTTACCGCGCCAATTTTTACCTGCCTTAATACCAAATAAGTTATGACTGGGGGTGCCTTCGGCTGTCAAAATTTGACGCTGTCCCCATCCTGATTCTAACGCCGCTTGAGCGACTATCAGTAAATGGGGAATACCACTATTTTCACTGGCAATTCTGGCAGGGATAAACAATTTGGCCAGAAAACTAGCGCCATTTTCTGATATATACTTGAGCGCACCGGCCGCTTCTTCTGGTACAAAACGGCGAAAAGCGCTTACAAACTGTCTGGGGAGATCAGTATTCAGTAATGGCGCCGGCTTAATATCCTCGGGCTCATTCTGATGCCGGCTTAACTGTTCCACCATCAGATCCGCAAATCCCAAGCTTTTACGCGACAGATCTTGAGCTAATTGTTGATCATAAAGTGCAGTATAGAGACGGCTTTGTTCACTACTCAGTAATCCTTCTTGCGGCAAGGCAGAGCGCATACTTTTTAGCATCATCTGCACAAAAACACTTTCTAATTGTTCAGCGACCTGGCGCAGCCCCTGTTGGGGCTGCTGGCTTACTTGATTCTTTAAGGCATTTAATGATCTGGCGTCATAAGCGGCACCCACCATGGTGGAAAGATCTTTCATCAAATGATCTCCAATTTAGCCCGCAAACAACCGGCACTTTCCATTGCCTGTAAAATTGACATTAGGTCGGTTGGTGTCGCACCTAAGGCATTTAACGCACGGATCACTTCATTTAAATTAGCACTGGCATTGACTTTATGTAAGCCATCATGTTTTTCATTCAAGCTGATATCGGTGTTACGTGTCACCACCGTCTTACCACCGGCAAAAGGGGTATCAGGCTGACTAACATTAACCCGACGATCAACCGTGATTGAAAGCCCACCTTGGGAAATAGCGCAATTATCTAACATCACACTGCGATTCATGACTACCGAACCGGTACGCGCATTTAAAATAATTTTTGCATCAATCGGCACTGATTTAATATTGATATTCTGAATTTGCGCCAAAAAACGCACTTGTTCACTTTGGCTAGCCGGCAATCTGAGTTCAACCGTTCGGGCATCCAATGGTGTTGCAGTACCAAAACCTTTAATCCGATTCACGGCATCGGAAATGGTCTGTGCCAGCGAAAAATTTTCTTCATTCAACTGTAAGTTAAGCGTGTTAATTTTACCAAATTGACTAGCCAGTTCACGTTCAATTACCGCGCCGGCACTAATCCGTCCACCGGCCAATTGATTAACCTTGATACTACTACCACCAGCACTGGCACCTGCTCCCCCCACCACAATATTGCCTTGGGCAACCGCATACACCTGATTATCAGCGCCTTTTAATGGCGTCATTAAAAGGGTGCCACCACGTAAACTTTTTGCATTGCCTAATGAAGAGACAACGACATCAATCGTTTGTCCGGCACGGCCAAAAGGGGGCAATTTGGCCGTGATCATCACCGCCGCCACATTTTTTAACTGCATATTGGTACCTGGTGGTACAGTGATGCCTAATTGAGAGAGCATATTACTCATACTCTGGGTGGTAAATGGCGTTTGTGAAGTTTGATCACCCGTCCCATCCAAACCGACCACCAAACCGTAGCCAATCAGGGCATTTTCTCGCACTCCCTCAATACTCGTCAGATCACGAATACGTTCTGCTGGTACCATGCTCGAACATAACAATAACATTGGTAATGGTAACCACAATAGTAACTTACCTAACAATGAATCAACCATAAGCTTCCTCAGTTAGAATGGCGAAATATTTAACAAAATACGCTGCAACCAGCCCATATTTTGCGCTTCGTTAATATATCCATCACCCACATACTCAATACGTGCATCCGCAACCTGGGTTGAATTCACAGTATTACTACCGCTAATCGTTCTTGGATTAACCACACCAGAGAAACGGATATATTCGGTGCCCTGATTAATCGCGATCTGTTTTTCACCCACTACCTGTAAGTTACCGTTTGCCAGTAATTTAGTGACTGTGACCGTTATTGTTCCTTTGAAGGTATTATTGGCATTGGCGCCACCTTTGCCACCAAACTCATTTTCCCCTTCCATGTCAAACTGTAACTTATCAACTCCCACCAGTTTATTTAACACCTGCGGTGTGGCCCCGGCTGAAAAACCGCTTTTTCCTTTACGACTGGCATTGGCGGACGAATTTTTACTGGCACTAACATTTTCTTGTAAAATGATGGTCAATGTATCGCCGACATGGCGGGGACGTCGATCTTCAAATAGCGGCTGATAACTGTAATTAACCGGTTGACTGGCTTGATAAATTGAACCAGTTACCTTAAGGTCTGGCCTTTCTGCCGGTTCAACCGTTGTCGGACCCGAGACCAATGGCTTTTTCGGTATATAAGCACAGCCCGACATTATTACTGCCAAGCAGATAATGCCAAACCGCCATCGATTTCCCTCTCGCGGGGAAAACGGCCTAAAAATAAGCGCAGCCAAACTGGCGATGCTTTTTTTATTCATGTTAAAAACTCTTGTATGTTCACCATCACAATGGATTGCGACTGTGATGGTAGCTGAATTAAAGCTGCATTAATCGCTGTAACATTTGATCAGAAGTGGACACCGCTTTACTATTAATCTCATAAGCACGTTGCGTCTGGATCATGCTGACTAACTCTTCAGCCACATTGACATTCGATGTCTCAACATAACCTTGATAAAGTAAACCCGCCCCATTAACACCCGGTGCCGTTTCAACCGGTACGCCTGAACTATTGGTTTCCAAATAAAGATTTTCACCAATACTCTCCAGACCGGTTTCATTAACAAATGTGGTTAATGCTAATTGGCCAACTTGCTGTGGTTCAGAATTACCTGGTATGACAACACTAACAATACCATCATGACTGATGGTAACTTTAAGGGCTGTTTCTGGCAGAACAATGGGCGGTACAACAGCAAAACCACCAGCAGTAACCCGTTGATTATTTTGATCAACCTGAAAAGCACCATCACGGGTGTAAGCGTCAGTGCCATCAGGCAATTGAATATGGAAAAATCCCTGGCCTTTAATAGCAACATCTGTACTACCATTCGTCTGCGATAAATTACCCTGACTATGTAATCGTTGTGTCGCAATAGGACGAACGCCGGTTCCTAGTTGTAATCCCGAAGGTGATAGGGTCTGTTCCGACGTTAGCGATCCAGGTTGACGTAACGTTTGATACATCAGATCTTGAAACACTGCTCGCCCGCGCTTAAACCCATTGGTGCTGACGTTAGCCAGGTTATTAGAAATGACATCCATGTTAGTTTGTTGAGCATCAAGCCCAGTTTTGGCAATCCATAAAGAACGGATCATTATTTGTTTTCTCCCTTAATAACTTAACTAATGGCTAACAGTTGATTAGCACGTTGGGCGTTATCATTAGCACTATGAATAACTTTCATTTGCATTTCGAAAGTGCGTGCATTGGCTATCATGTCCACCATCGCTTGTGCCGGATTGACATTACTGCCCTCTAATACTCCCGACAGTAATTTGACACTATTATCCATCACTAAAGGTTGGGCATTAGGTTCGGCAAGATGAAATAACCCCTCTTCACCACGTACCAACTGTTGCGCTGAGGGTTTCACCCGTTTGATCTGACCAACCTGACCTAATTGGGTGGGCGGAGCTGTTGGGATATAACCGGTAATAATGCCATCTTCAGCAATCGTCAGTTGCGCCTGCGGCGGAACCATAATTTCGCCACCATCGCCCATTAATGGGCGATTTTGGATCATTAATTCACCATTAGCTGAAATTTGTATATTGCCATTGCGGGTGTAAGCTTCCCGGCCATCAGCTAATTGCACCGCTAAATACCCCCCATCACTCAGCGTCACATCCAATGAACGGGCGGTATAGTTCATCGCACCAGCACGCTGATCCGTGCCTGGTGTTGAAGCAATGGTGAGTGTGCGGGTCTGGTGCCCTACAGAGCCTTCAATCGGTACAAAACGCGAAGCTGCTAACTGGGCTTTAAAACCGTTGGTTGAAACATTAGCCAAATTATTGGTGATCACCGATTGGGTTTCCAATGCATGACGCGCACCATTCATGGCGGTATAAATGACATGATCCATCTAATCATCCACCATTAACGTAGATTAACCAAAGTTTGCAACATTTGATCTTGGGTTTTAATGGTTTGGGCATTAGATTGATAATTGCGTTGCGCCAGGATCATGGTCACCAATTCCTGTCCCATATCGACATTAGAGGCTTCTAAGGCATTGGCGGTTAACTTTCCGAGAATACCGGTGCCGGCAGTGCCAATAATTGGCGCACCAGAACTGCCAGTTTCTGACCAAACATTATTACCTTTCGCCACTAAGCCACCTGGATTGGCGAAATTGGCCAATATTACCTGACCAACTAATTGCTGTTGACCATTAGCATAAGAAGCTCGAATTGAACCATCTTCTTCAAAACTGAAGCCAGTAAATTGCCCAGCCTGATAACCATTTTTCTCTAAACGAGAAATATCTTAACTCGCTAAGCGTTGTTGGCGTGAGTCAGCAAAATTAAAATTAATCGTACTGGCCGCACCACCGTTATGGGCGGCTAAGTTAAAGTTAAAATTAGCGGCACTTGTTAGCTGACCATTTTGATTAAAAGAGAGGGTGTGGCTTGGTGCACCTGGTGCTGCCTGGCTAGGATCAACCACATAGATATCCCATTGTGTATTTGCTGCACCCGCAGCGCCAGGGCGCTTAGCAAAATAGACATTGAGTGCCCGCTCATTACCTAAACTATCAAAGGCTGTCACGCTGGAACTATAACTATAAGTTTTGTTATCAGTTGGATTAAACACAGTCGCACCTGTCGCTGCAATGGCTGCCTGACCCGAATCTAAATTAGCCGTCATCCGAATATCATCGGTCGCTCTGGCGTTCATCATATCCGTTTGGATAGTGATTGGAGTTGGCAATGCACCTTTCTGAATGGTCGGCACACCATTTAACATCGCCACCGGATAACCAGTGACCACCATCCCTTGCGGGTTAACTAATTGGCCTTTAGCATCTTTGCCAAACTGACCGTTACGGCTGTAGAAAATATCACCATTGGTATCTTGTAGACGAAAAAAGCCACCACCAGAAATCGCCAAATCCGTTGCCCGATTAGTTTTGGTGATCGAACCATCATTAAAATTTTGTTGGATACCCGCCAGTTTTACCCCTAAGCCAATACCTGAACCAGCGTAGACATCAGCAAAGGAAGCTGAAGCACTTTTAAAACCAAAAGTCGCCGAATTGGCAATATTGTTACCGATGACATCCAGGTGGCTGGATGCCACATTTAATCCACTAATTGCTTGTGAAAAGGCCATATGCCCTCCATATTCATTTTTATCTATTCAATTACAGAACCTGACGGATTTCGTCCAATGAAACACTGTTACCTAAACCAACATCCAGTAATACACCCTCCGCGCCATTAGTAACGCCATTGACCAAAGCGTAATTTAATGATTTGACATGCACCTGGCCTTGAGCAGTAGTTGCCGTGACAGTAAACTGATAACTACCAACCGGTAATGGATTGCCATCATTATCTTTGCCATCCCAACTAGCGTGATAAACATCCGGTTTAAACCCTTGTTCATGCTCCATTGTTTTGACAATTCGACCCGTTTTATCGCTAATGGTGACTATGACTTTGTCTGCTGGACGGATTAATTCAAAACCAAATGGGGTAAAAAAGGTTTCATTGGTGCCAGACGCAGTTGCCTGAGCATTTTTTTTTCATATAGGGTGATTTTATTACCTGCTATCATCACGCCCTGGCCAACTAATTTGGTCGCATTTAACGCCTGGCTGGCATGCAGTTGACCAGTTAAACCACTCACCGTTTCATTCAGTTTTTCCACGCCCTGCACGGTACTGATTTGGGCTAACTGGGTGGTCAGTTCATTGTTTTGCATCGGGTTGGTCGGATCTTGATTTTTCATCTGGGTCAGTAATAGCGTCAGAAAATTATTCTGAATATCGTCACTGCCTTTTTTCTTAATATTTTGCTGTGAAGCCGGAGCACCGACTCTGGAGTTGTCCAGTGATTCATTAATTGAATTTACAACGCCCATTTATCTTCCTTTCTATTGGCCTAAGGTTAATGTTTTTTGCATTAACGATTTAGTTGTATTCATCACTTCGATATTGGCTTGGTAACTGCGCGAAGCAGAAATGGGATTGATCATCTCGGCAGTGACATCGACATTAGGTTTACGAATATAGCCGCGTTGATCTGCTAATGGATGAGCAGGCTGATACTCAAGGCGAAAAGGCGACGGATCGTCGACTACCTGAGCAACACTAACGCCACCAATACCATTAGCTGAAAGCTCAGAAACAGAAAAGACCACTTGTTTAGCACGGTAAGGTTCACCATTAGGACCAGTAACACTATCAGCGTTAGCCATATTGCTGGCGCTGACATTTAAACGTTGAGATTGGGCAGAGAGCGCAGAGCTGCTAATTTCAAAAATTGAAAATAGTGACATCATCTATTCCTTATATTTATTGCATAACCGCCATCATGCTTTTTATCTGTCCATTTAAAATCGACAGATCAGTTTGATATTTAACGCTGTTATCAGCGAAATGACTGCGCTCCATATCCATATCGACGGTATTTCCATCCATAGCCACTTGATGTGGAACACGATAAAGTAGATCGGCGGTCAGTGAATTTGCTGGCTGCACCGCAATGTGGTTGACGGATGTAACCGTCATGGACAACTGTTTATCGGTGACTGAATTTGCCATAAGATTTTTTTCTAATTGGGCACTAAAATCGATATCACGTGCCTGGTAGCCCGGGGTATCAGCATGGGCAATATTGGCCGATAAAATAGCCTGGCGCTGATGCCTTAGTGACAGTGCCTGTTGCTGAAAACTCAGCGTTGCATCAAGTTTATCGAGCATAACTTTCCTCAGTTAACGATCTAGGAACCTATTTTTTGCTCCCATTTTTAGGGCAGTAGCTTATACGCAGAAAAAAAAGTCAAAGGCGGGAAAAAACGATTATTAATGGTTTATTTATGCCATTATGGCCGAAATAATGCTCTACACTGCGGGTGATGAAAATAATGGCCAGCGAAATAATAGTTATGAAATAAAATGAAGAGGAAATTTGTGGTTAATCGAATAATTGTATCATTATTACTCTTTGTACCTGTTATCACTAATGCATCAGCTACATTGCAGACCGCACTTCAGGACTATTTTAACCAACAGTATCTGAAGCAAGATAAAGTGAATATTAAAATTCTTACCCCCTCAGAACATTTATCTGTCTGTAATCAATTACAAATTAAACCTGCCCCTTCCCAACAGCACTGGGGAAAATTAACCCTACCGCTGATTTGTGACGATAAAACCTATTATCTGCGCTTAGCCGTTAGCGTTGAAGGGAATTATTGGGTAGCTAATCAGCCAATAAAACGTCATTCGGTCATTAATCAGCACAATGTCGTGGCTAAACGTGGTCTGCTAGAAAAATTACCACGTGGTATTATTCGTGATATTCATGCCTACATAAATAGTGTTAGTTTACGTGATATTGCTGCCGGACAACCAATTAGCCAAAATATGTTGCGCCGTGCTTGGGTTATTCAGGCCGGTAAGCATGTCACTGTTTATGCCCAAGGTCGCCATTTTCAAGTGAAATATGAGGGCAAAGCGATTAATAATGCCGCCGAAAATGAGTCTGTCCGGCTCAAAATGCCAACAGGACAAATTATCACCGCTATTGCACAAAAAGAGGGTTATGCGAAAATTACGCTAAAAAATTAAAGTTTTTGGTCGCTAAGCCGTTATATCACCTATAGAACAGGATAGTGAACATGAATAATGGCTATCACACTTAACCCGATTAAATAACAGGATGTAACTGATGAGCATTGAAAAAACGACACCGCTCAGTGGTATAACGGCGCTTTCGCACCATGAAGAGCCACAGCCACAACAAAAAAAAGTAAAACAATCAGCCACTAGCGAGCAAAAAGATCCCATCTTTACATTAAGTCTGAGTGGGGCAGCAGAAAAACTATTACAAGCAAACAACAAAGATATTCGTGAGCAAAAAGTTGAGCAGATTCGGCAAAAAATTGAACACGGCGAGTTAACCACTGATGCAGAAAAAATTGCGGATGTGCTGATTAAATTAAATACCAGCCAATGTGATTAAATTGATGACGCAAGAAACACTACAGGAGATCCTCATTGAGCAACTTTCCCAGGTAGAAACGCTCAATGAGTTACTCCACATTGAATATCAACTGCTTAATGCTGGCAAAGTTGATTTACTGCGCTTAAATGAAGTGACAGAAAAAAAACAGTATTGGTTGACTGCATTACGCCATAGTGAACAAAAACGCATCACGAGTAGCGAACAGTGCGGTTCTGCCCCGCCCTATCAACAAGATACAACGCTAGCAACCATCTGGCAGAAAATTGAACCCCAAATTAAGCAGCTTTATCAGCGTAATCGTCAAAATGGGCTGATCCTCAAGCAACATATGCCGCTCAATCAGGAGCAATTGGGCTTCCTTAAAAAACGTCATAGCCCTGCCCTGTATGGTGAGCATGGTCAGACAGAAAATATCGTCGCCAGCGGTTACCAGGTCAAAATATAATCCTCAGGCATTGCATGCCAATGCCTTATTCACTCCCAATAAATAAATTAAGATAAATAGCTCTGCTTGACCGTTGAGGATCACTGCAATAGATCGATTCCTTTTTTGCTAACCAATGCTAACCGCATAGGGAGGCAATAAACCCCGTTACCTTTTGCTTTATTTAGTCGGTTAATATTTTATGCAAGAGAATTTTATCGCTGGCAATGAACGCTTTTGCCACACAAAAGTGACTAAAGCGTTCATCGTTAATGTTAACTGGCCGGTTGGCCAATAAAAGAGGTTAAACGAATTTTTCGCTCATCGCTGATTTCAAGACTGGAAACTACAGCAAGCTGCGGTAAGGCTCGGCGTAAAAAGCGTGACATTAAAGGGCGTAAGCTATGATTGACAATTAACACCTGTGGTGCACCCATTAAACTTTGATTATTGAGCGCTTCAATTGCCTGTTGCTCAATATTACCCGCCAGGCCCGGCTCTAATCCACCACCCGATTGCAGTGCCTGGAGCAAAACCCGTTCAAGGCTAATATCAAGACCAATAGCCTGGATCTCTTCTTTATCACCAAACCAGTGCTGGGTAATCGCTCTGGCTAACGCAATGCGTACCAAACTGGTCAGTTCCGTCACCTCTTTTTGTTCAGCGGCATGCTCAGCTAACGTTTCGATAATGGTGTGCATATCACGGATCGGCACCTGCTCACTTAATAAGTTTTGTAATACTTTATGAAATAGGGTCAAATTGATCACATCAGGCATCAGATCCTGAGTCAGTTTCGGTAACTCTTTACTGATCCGTTCATAAAGCTGCTGAGCTTCCTGCCGACCAAATAACTCATGAGCAAATCGACTTAACAAATGGTTAAAATGGGTCGCAATCACCGTACTGGCTGCCACCACCGTATAACCTTGCACTTGAGCCTGTTCGCGTAATGCTTCATCGATCCAAATCGCTGGTAAACCAAAAGCGGGCTCTTGGGTAACATCACCGGTTAATTCTCCTATCGCACCACCTGGATTGATCGCTAACCAACGCCCTGGATAGCCTCTCCTCGACCAATTTTTCTACCCCTTTCATTAAAATACGATAAGCTTCTGGTTTAAGCGCCATATTATCGCGAATATGTAACACCGGCGGTAAATAACCCATCTCTTTAGCAAATTTTTTGCGGATACCGCCGATCCGATTAAGTAGTTCACCGTTTTGTCCCTGATCAACCATCGGGATCAGACGGTAACCAATCTCCATCCCTAATGGATCTTCCGGTTGAACATCATCCCAACTAACCTCTACCGCTTGATAACGTTGCTCAATATTTTGTTGTTGTTCTGCATCTATTACCGGCTTAGCTGATTATGTAAAATAAATTATATTAATATCAATTATTTATAAAAATATAGCTCATTTAATATACACATTTATACGCGAAAACAAGCGATTTCACTCACTATAAATCAATTACTTACGGCTTATAGTGAGTGTATTTTTTGCGGAAATGTCGCTATCCCAACACCAGGGAAAACCAACCAGCCAAAGAGCTGGTTTTTTTATTATCTAAGATTTACTGTGATTATTTACAGTAAATTATCGCCTTACTTATATGGTAAACTTTATAATAAAATTTAAGCATAGATAAATATTGTGACACATTTCACTAAATACTTTTCAATTGGAATTATCAATACGCTTATCCATTGGATTATATTTGCTATTATTATTTCTATAACAGATATTCCACAGGCTTATGCTAATTTGATGGCTTTCTTAGTATCTGTGACGTTCTCTTTTTTTGCTAACGCAAAATTTACATTTAAGAAAGAAGCAACAAGTGGTAAGTACACTGTTTTCACTAGTTTTATGGGAATGATGAGTTACCTGATAGGATGTTTCTCGGATAAATTAAATATTCATCCTGTTATCACAATACTCACATTTTCAGCCATTAGTCTTATTTTAGGTTTCTTATATTCAAAATTTGTTGTATTTAAAGGTATTGAATAATGAAAATTTCATTAATTGTCCCTGTATTTAATGAAGAAGAGGCTATCCCCATTTTCTACAAAAAAGTTGGGGAATGCGAGGGATTAAAAAAATACGATGTTGAAATAATTTTTATTAATGACGGGAGTAATGATGCAACAGAAGTTATTATCAACGGATTGGCAATTAATGACAACTTGGTTGTACCTTTGAGCTTTACCCGTAATTTTGGAAAAGAACCCGCGCTTTTTGCTGGCTTAGATCATGCTACAGGTAAGGCAATAATTCCTATTGATGTTGACCTTCAAGATCCAATAGAAGTTATCCCTCAATTAATAGAAAAATGGAAAAAAGGTGCTGATGTCGTTTTAGCAAAAAGAACAGACCGTCTTACGGATGGATGGTTGAAGCGTAAAACAGCGGAATGGTTTTACACATTACACAACAAAATCAGCAATCCAAAAATTGAAGAAAATGTGGGGGATTTCCGTTTGATGTCAAGAGAAATCGTCGACAATATTAAACAGCTTCCTGAACGCAATCTATTTATGAAAGGCATACTTTCATGGGTTGGTGGTAATATTGATATAATCGAATATACTCGCTCTGAACGAGTGGCGGGTGAATCAAAATTTAATGGCTGGAAGCTATGGAATCTGGCACTTGAAGGCATTACTAGTTTTTCTACCTTTCCTCTCCGTGTATGGACGTATATTGGCTTTTTTGTCGCTACACTGTCATTTATTTACGGTGGATGGATGATAATAGATAAGCTGATATGGGATAATCCCGTGCCAGGCTATCCGTCACTATTAGTATCAATACTATTTCTTGGTGGTGTTCAGCTTATAGGAATTGGCGTTTTAGGTGAGTATATAGGCCGTATATATACCGAAAGCAAACAAAGACCAAAATACTTACTTAAAGGGAGAAAAGATGATTTATGATAGAAAGTGCTTTCTGGTCAGCTTAGGCATAATCGGACTCACAGTATTCCCACTGCTTATTTCAAATATCTATTATCTGGATGATTTATATCGGGTAGTATGGGGGTTTACTGGTTGGGATGGTGATGGGCGACCGTTTTCTCAGTTTTTTTATCGCATATTAATTTTACGTAGCCATATGCTTCCTGATCTGTTTCCTGCTCCCCTAATACTATCGATTGTATTTTTATGCTTTGTATTCTCTTTACTATCAGAAAAATTCGGGAATAGGAAAAGCATTCTGTTTGCACTCTGTATATGCTCTTTGATACTAAACCCACTCTTCAATGCTAATCTGCATTTCAGATATGATTCATCATTCATGGTGTTATCTATAGCATTTGCATTATTGCCTTTCTGTGTTTTATCAAAGAATAAAATAATTTCATTTTTCCTTTCATGTTTATTTATTACTTTATCCTTG
>NZ_AUCC01000055.1 GCF_000429565.1 Arsenophonus nasoniae DSM 15247 | reverse complement strand
GGCACTGACATCGTCTATCTTGGTAATACCATACTGTTCCGCTGTTGTCTTAATATCGTTCTCTTTACCCGCTATTACATCCTTAATGATTGAATAACTGCTCTCTTTAGCCGTCTGTTTAAGCGTATTTTTTTCACCAGCAGTAACCTCGCCAATCTCTGCATTACCGTGTTTTTCCGCTGTTGTCTTAATATCGTTATCTTTACCCGCTATTACCTCCTTAATGATTGAATGACTGCTCTCTTTAGCCGTTTGTTTAAGCCTATTCTTTTCACCAGCAGTAACCTCGCCCATCTCTGCATTACCGTGTTTTTCCGCTGTTGTCTTAATATCGTTCTCTTTACCCGCTCTTACATGCTTAATGGTTGAATGGCCGCTCTCTTTAGCCGTCTGTTTAAGCGTATTTTTTTCACCAGCAGTAACCTCGCCCATCTCTGCATTACCGTGTTTTTCCGCTGTTGTCTTAATATCGTTCTCTTTACCCGCTCTTACATGCTTAATGGTTGAATGGCCGCTCTCTTTAGCCGTCTGTTTAAGCGTATTTTTTTCACCAGCAGTAACCTCGCCCATCTCTGCATTACCGTGTTTTTCCGCTGTTGCTGTAATATCGTTGCCTTTACCCGCTGTTACATGCTTAATGGTTGAATGGCCGCTCTCTTTAACTGTCTGTTTTATCGTATTGTCGGCATTGGCGGTAACATTACCTATCTGTGCTTCACCATGCTGTTTTGCTAGTAGCGTAATATTGTTCTTTTTATCAGCGGTGACATTGCCTATCCGCGACTTACCACCATCCGTGACGACTATATTAATGTTGTTAATACCTATAGTTGTTACTGCCCTTTCATTATCATTTATTATTACAGAGGGGTCGAATTTTAATTTTTGCTTTTTTTTATTTTTAATCTCTCCTTTTAATTTATAATTTCTGACTTTGAATCTATTTGTATCCATTATACAAACTCCACCATAAGATTTTATCTAATAAAAATAGGGAATGCGGAATAACTTTCGATTAATCCGAAATAATTAGTCGACAAAATTAAAATAAGTTAATTAATGCATAATTATTTATTGTTTAATTATGTCGAAAGCAATTATGAGTTAATTAATTTAATGTCACAATGAAGTTTGTCTGTAAATAAAAAAGTAAATTTATATAAAAAAATAATTAAATATAAAGCTAATTTAATCAGCTTATATTTAGTTTACTTTCATTATATATAATTATAAAAAAAAGACCGATAGGTCTTTTTTATCTTTTAATAATTAAACTAACCAAATAATGCCTTCCACCAGCTGGAAATTGTCACGACAATATAGTCCCATACTCGACTCAAAAATCCACCTTGATCTATCGCTTGTTTCACTACCAATGGACGTTTATCAATCAATTGATCGTTTAAAAAGAAATTAATTGTCCCTACCACCTGATTTTTTCTTAACGGCGCTTTGAGATAATCAGAGTTCAGGCTATAGGTCGTTTTTAAGTCTTGTTCTCTTCCTTTTGGGATGGTTATCGCTGCATCTTTTTCAGTTCCCAATAAAACCGTAGACCGATTACCATACCATACCTTTTCAGTCGTAAAGGGCTTATCTGCCGTTATAGGAATAACCGTTGTAAAAAAACGAAATCCCCAATTTAGCAGCTTTTCACTTTCGGTAAAACGAATGCGATCACTCCCTGCGCCCAACACCACAGCAATCAATCGCATCGGGCCATTCGTTGCCGATGTGATAAGATTATACCCTGCGCCACTAGTATGACCGGTCTTAACCCCATCCACCTGTAAGTTTTTGCTCCACAATAAACGATTGCGATTAAATTGCTTAATTTTATTGTAAGTAAACACTTTTTCGCCGTGTAATAGATACTCATCCGGTACATCTCTAATTAGAGCCTGGGTTAATATCGCCATATCATGGGCAGTACTGAATTGGCCTTCTGAATCCAAGCCGTGTACGGTCTTAAAATGCGTATTTTTTAATCCTAATGAGGTAACATACTGGTTCATGAGATCGACAAAAACAGTTTGACTACCGGCGACGTAATCCGCCAATGCAATACAAGCATCATTACCAGATTGAATGACAATACCACGATTTAAGTCCAGCACCGAAACCCTATCGCCCGGTTTTAAAAACATTAAAGAAGAGCCGTGTAAAACAGGATTACCTGTTGCCCAAGCATCTTCTCCCACAGTAACCAGATCATTAACACTAATTTTACCTGCTTTAATCGCTTGACCCACCACATAACTAGTCATAATTTTTGTTAAGCTAGCTGGATCTAAACGTTCATCTGGATTGTTGGCTGTTAAAACTTTGCCACTATGATAATCCATTAACACATAAGCTTTTACATCAAGTTGGGGGGTAACCTGCGGTCCATCAGCATAAACATTTATCGGGAAAACAAAAATAAATAATAGACTTAATCCATTTGTCAAACGGTTAATTTTTGTCATCAAGCTCTGTTTCATTATCGATCTCCCGCGCTTTCTGATTAAAATATATTAAGTATGCTACTATAAAGCGCTTATAACGATTAAAGTTAGCTAAAATGCATAAACAATATTGCTATCTTTGATCTGCCACACAAACTGAGGTAGGAAAATAGGTTGTTAACTGTTTCAATAAATAGAATTAAGGCAATATCAAATATTCGCCATAAACCAAAAAACCTACAATCTCGGACAAATAACTGCTCATAGATGGCATAAATAAATAAGCCCAAAACCCTTTATTAACTAATTTTTGGCGTCAAGCATCAATTTTACTGACAGTTTAGATGCCAAATAGATCTTGCAGTAAATTCTCTAATTATAGACTCATTGGCATATTACCAGGATCAGGGTAGTTATATTCGAATCCCAGCTCCCGGCAAATACGGCTGCCATCAATGATTTTGCCAGCAATAGGCATTGATTCAGAAATAAATTCCGGCGGTTGCAAGGCTACCTGTTGCGATGCCGTTGTATAATAAGATGATCTAATTGGATGTTCAGGTGCGCATAAATTATAAATATTGCCACCTTCTGGCCGCAATATTAATAACTTTATTGCAGTGATAATATCATCTTGGTGAATAAGATTAACCGGCTCATTTCCGCCTGTTAATGCTGTTTGGCCCGCTAAAAACCGTCCTGCATGTCGAGCTTCTCCCACTAAACCCGCTAGCCTAAGAATATCTACCGATATATTAGGTAATTGGTGTAACCAATTTTCTACCTCCACCAGCGTTTTACCTACCTCGGTATTAGGGTATAACTCCGCATCTTCATTCAAAGTTCCACTTTGTGCACCATATACTGAGGTTGAACTGGTAAAAATAATACGCGGTATAGTGTAGGAAAGCGCAGTATCAACTAAAAGTTGTACCGCCTTCAAATAGCCGATACCCCCTTCTGCCGTTTTATTTGCCGGTAACATAATAACCAGCACATCCGTAGCATTCATTAACTGCACCAGATCTTCGGCTTCACACTCAATATCTGGCGTAAGTAGTAGCTGGTAACAATCAATACCTGACATTCTTGCTGCATTTACACCATCTGGCGTAGTTTTACTACCAACCACATCCATTCCTGAGCGCATTAACTCAAGTGCCAAGGGTAATCCTAACCAGCCTAATCCAATGATAGCGACCTTCTTCATAAATCTCACCACCTCCGATCAACTTAGTAGTTACATTATACTTACCCTACTTATTAATATAATTCAAAGATCACAATTCTCTAACAATAATTAGTTATAACATAAAGACTACATTGCTGATTGGTAAATCGCGATCAAATCAGTCAAATTCGCCTGAACAGGATTAGTGATACCGGAAGCACTTTTTAATGCTGCTTTTGCTAATTTAGCTAAATCACTATCCTGTACATTCAATCGTCTCAGTCCTGACGGCAGCCCAAGATCACAATTTAGCCGCCTTATTTCAGCAATACAAGCTTCTGCACCACGTTGATCGGTCATATGAGCAATTCGAATCCCCATTGCACCCGCAATATTTTTTAACTTTTTTGCCACTAGCTTCAGATTAAAAGCTTGTACTTGAGGTAACAAAACGGCATTGCAAATTGTGAGTGGTTGATTATAAAAATGGCTCACTTGCCAGGCTAAAGTCTGTACATATCCCTGCGAAGCATTGTTAAAAGCCATACCCGCTAGAAACTGGGCATAAGCAATATTTTCATGAGCCTGTAAATCTAATGAATAATTAACCGCTCGGCGTAGAGCATTACTCAATATTTTGACAGCACTCAACGCACATGCATCAGTAACAGGATTAGCGGCTGTAGAAACATAAGCCTCAATGGCATAAGTTAAAGAGTTCATCCCTAATGCAGCAATGAATTCACTTGATAAACCCAGCATTAATTCCGGCTCAGTTACTGACAATAAGGGCGTAATGCGTGATCCGGCTATAGCCAAATTGATTAATTCATTCTTAGTTTGATCAAGCAGTGGATTAAAATTATCAATATTTGAGGCGGAAGTTGTATTAATGGTAATTAAAGGCCATGGTTTTTTAATATTATCACTAATAAAAATTGATTGATGAGATTGTAAATAAATCATTGCTTTTGCATAATCATAGGCAGCTCCCTCTCCAATTGAAACAATACAATCAATTTGCTGCTGTTCATAACAACCGAGCGACTGTTTTACGATTTCTAATGATGACACCAATTTTGCATCAGTAAAAAGATGACTTTTAATCTTATTATGTAAAAAAACTCTGGTTACTTTTTCAACCAGACCACTGTTCATTAAAAAAGGATCTGTCACTATAAGCACATGCTGATAACCATAATCCTTCATTAAATTTACCACATCGACTAAACATCCCCGGCCAATTTTATTGATAGTAGGAATGCAAAAAGTTGATGGCGGCATAATAATTATCCTTAAACTAAATAAAATAAAACAAATGAACTTATCGTGCTATCAAATAACAACCAAGCTATTTTTTCACAGTTAGAAATAAAAATCGCTTTATCAATCACTAAGTCAATTTACAGTTTTATAGTTTATTTATACTTTTAAACTAAACAGACTGATTTTATTTAATATTTTGGCATTAGTAAGCCATCAAGTAGGGTATCAAGCTTTTGCAAAACAAATAATAAAGGACTAAAAATAGAGAATGGCGAGGTAATTGAGGCTTCTTTTATATATAAATATGTCACTCAGATTAAAAATAAGTAATAAAATGCCTGAAAAAGCATAAAACGCTTTTTCAGGCAATGCCAAAAAATTTTGGCTAACTATCAAGAGAAGATAAATGAATTAATGTTATTTCTTTGAGTGATGGAATTGTGCCTTGGACAATAGGTTAAAAAGCTCGCCAATGCCATAAATTAATAACATAATTCCACCCATTACAATCGGCACCATACAGAGTGCAAAAAGCATACTTTTTAAAATATCCAGCATTAGATAGCCTCAGCAAAATAATAATTCATTCTATTAGTAAGATATAAACCTAATTAAATAGTAAACTTATAAGTTAGATTATTCTATTTATTTTTTATTTTGAAGACTAGCACTAAAAGTTTTCATTTTTTTACACCGATGGTAGGTTTAGTGACAGAAATTACTAAATTTTAAAATATTAATCTCTAGTAGCCGATATTTATTCGAAACAATAGATAAGTCTTTATTCTATTCACACTATTTGCTATAACAAAGGGCAATAAAAACAATATACCTGATAAGCGTGTTTAGGTTAATAAGGCTATTTTTAATAGATATTTTTTAACCTTAAAACTTCATGATTAACTATTTGCTGATGTGCGGCGGTTAAAATTACTCAACTTATATAAAATCTTCCCGTTCGTTCAAACAAGCAGCCCAATTAACGGTTATGAGTTATAAAAGCACCTGGCATGCAATAAACGAAATGAATCAAATCGCTGATAAAACCTTACTGGCTAGTGCTACCGGCGGTAAAGGTGGCGGTGGTACCGTTTTAACTCCCTACAGCGAACGTTTACTACAACGGTATGATTATTAAAACAAATCCAACAAAAAGCCTTTCATGGGTTAAATGAGGAAGATTTACCGTTCGATAGTTTACTGGCGGCAATTTCACGTTTTTCATTGCAAAATAGTGCGCGTAATCAATTCGTTGGTACTTTGAGCGAATATGATAGCCACTCAATTCAGCAAAATATCAAAGTTCAATTAACCAATAGTAACACCATTATAAATGCATCATTAACTAAGCAAAGGATCAAACGATTATAATTAACAGCCGGCAAAGAAGTTTTAATTTTGCGCAAAGCAGCCGCAATAAAATTATTGCCACCACAAACAGTAACAGCGGCAGCCGATAATAGCGTAACAGGAACGGGAGTTGATATTGAAAAAGATGAAAGAAATAGTGAACTGAAAATGAAACTAAAGGATGGATTATCACTTTGCTCTATTATGTCAAATCAAGCAATAGCAGAACAAAAGATAAAAATTGACAGTATGGTAACGGCGGTTTTTGCTGCTAACCAGATTATCGTCACAACATTACAATAATTGCCCATCTTAGCATCAGATTAATTTGATAAAATTTATTTTAACATATAAAAGCTTAATAAAATCAGTCAATAATTAAGCTTTTATAATAAAAATATAAAACAATGAGATTAATATTATACCGATAACAGCAAATTAACTATTTTTGATAGGAGTCAACTAACTTCTGTATTTTCTTTTTGGTGCTAACAAAATTATTATACTTTACCTTGGCACAGAGTAAATCAAGTTTGGTATTAAGTGCCATTGCTAACAGATTTTTTGAATCACTATCCATAATATTCTTATTGATATTCCAATATTTAATATCATCCATAATCATAACGTAATCTTTAATATATTTTTGATATTTAACGGGTTCTGTTTTTTTAAGTAGATTTAAGTGATCAATACATTCGTTGTTTGTTGAGGAAATAATAATTCCATTAAATAATATTCCAGATTTGTTGACTGGCGATTCAACTGCGGCTGTTTGGTTATCAATATTGCTATTTTTTTTAGCGAAACCCGCACATCCGGTCAACAACATAATAGCGAATAATACACTAAACAGATTTTTTTTATTGTACGTCATGTCATTGAATCCTAAAATATTATTTTCTTTTATCTACACGAAATCACAAATACTAAATTAACTGATAAAAGAAGTAAACAACTTTCTTATCTAACGATTAATAAAGCGATCTACCTCTCAGATTAATCACCATGGCTTTGAAATACAAGTTGCCATCCCTGGAGGGTTAACTTCGTCCTGATAACTTTTATTTCAGTCGAAATAGGTTTAATTTTGTTTGCTAATTAGAGTAACAATTTCATTTTTAGCAATCGATAAACCAAGTTAAAAATAATTAAAGCTACTTGTTAACAATTAAATATTTTCTCCATTCTATTATTTATCAATCCTGAATGCATATCCGTATGCATTCAGTTTTTACTAATTGATTTACTTAATTATCGTTACTTTGGTTCAGTATTAGTTATCTGATCAATAATACGGATCTCTCCAGTATTACCATCTAGTTCAAATACCTCCCACCATAAGCCTTCACCTGATGTTGGTATATCATATTGGCTGACTTGGGTACCACCATTTTTGTCTTTTTGGGCAACCACCACCTTGGCATGCGAAGTAGTAATTGCGGGGTCTTTGCTAAAATTATGAACTGCGTAACGATAACGCCCTGGGTTTAACTTTTTAATGGTGATGGTTTCAGGCCCAAAACCCTCTCTCGCATCTATGTCAAGAATTGCACTGCCATCTGGCGCCTTTTTATTACTAAAACTCACATGGAATCGATTGCCAGTATTCGTATCACCCCATAGATGGGAATCTAAATCTTTAGGGGTAGGACCCCATGATAAAATAATACGGGCATAATCATCCCCTAGCTCCGGTGACAAAATAATTTTCTGCAACTGTTTTTCTGGATCATTGATTCCAAGCTCATAATCAACAAAACCTTGCGCTTTGGTTTTGAGGGTATAAGGTTGCTCAATCAGATCTACGATAGTGAATTCTCCTTTGCTATCGCTGCGTGCCTCGTATTTAGCTTTAGAATTGCTATCTGAAGTGTAAAGTTTAATTTCTGCATTAGCGATCCCTTTACCATTTACCGCATTAACAACCGTCCCATTTAAATTAAACTTACGATAAAAATTGACTTTTTTATCTGCGACAATCGCTTCATCATCGCCTTTTTTGGCTGAAACCTGTACGCCAGCTACCGTAACAGTAGTACTGGTCAAGGTGATGCTAGCTTTACCCTCAGCATTAGTTTCACTCTCACCATTATTCGATAAGGTAACGTTATTACCCTTATTCTGTAACCATTTTAGGGTAATATTTGGTACTGGATTATCGTTGGCATCCTTGACCAACGCCGTAAAGGTAAAGTTATCACTGCCATTAGCCACTTTACTGGTATTATCGCCATCCAATGTCACCTGTTTTAATACCGCTGTTTTACTATCAGCTGTCAAAGTGACTTTAGTCTCGATAGCGAACTCTTTGTCATTAACCTTCACTTTAATGGTTGTCACACCAGCAGTTTTTCCTTTCAATTTAGCCGTGTAAATCCCTTTATCATTTTCTTTCACTTTATCGAATTCACTGTTCGCCAGGTTAGTTGTAAATTCAACTTTTTGGCCAGTAATCGGATTATTATTGGCATCCATCAATGTCAGGGTTAAGTTCGAGGTCTTTTCGCCATCAGCAACAATAGTGGTAGGATCGGCGACAAGCTTAGATTTCTCTACGCTTGGATTATCGCTATCTGGCGTTAAAGTCACTGTTACTGCTGCCGGAAAGTTTAACTCCAATTCATTGAATTTAACCGTAATGTTACTATTGCCCGCCTGGGTTCCAGTTAGTTTTGCTGTATAAACACCATTACTTTCCTCGATGATTTCGCTTACTTTGCTGTGTTCTAGGCTGGTATTAAACTTCACTTTTCCCTTATAACCGGTGATTGGATTAGCGTTAATATCGACTAAGCTTAACCTTAAGGTCGCACTATCTTTCCCATTAGCAACAATCGTAAGCGGTGTCGCAGTTAGCTTAGATTTCTCTAAACTTGGCTTACTGCTATCTGCGGTTAAAGTGACTTTAGCGCTATTCTTAATCTGCAATACTGCATCATTAACTTTAACTTCAATAGAGGCTTCACCAGCAGTTGTACCGATTAATTTAGCAGTATAGATCCCCTTTCCTTCATCCTTGATTTCTTTTGCATGACTATTGTTCAGGTTACTGTTGAACTCGACTTTCTGACCTGCTAGCGGATTATCGTTCACATCTAACAATGTCAATCTTAATGTCGAATAGGTTTCACCGTCAGCAACAATCGTTGTCGGCTCAGCTTCTAATTTAGAGTTATTCTCACCCGGTTTGCTGTTATCGGCGGTTAATGTTACTTTAGCGGTATTCTTAATCTGCAATACTGCATCATTAACTATAACGTCAATAGAGGCTTCACCAGCGGTAGTACCGGTTAATTTAGCGGTATAGATCCCCTTCCCTTCGTCCTTGATTTCTTTCACATGACTATTCTTTAAGTTACTGTTGAACTCAACTTTCTGACCAGCGATCGGATTACCATTTACATCTTTCAAAGTTAATTTCAAGGTTGATGCGTCTACACCATTAGCAACAATCATTGCAGGTTCGACTTCTAACTTAGAATGGTCGCCTCCAGGGTGACTACTATCGGCGATTAAGGTTACAGCAGTTTTCTTACCAACCAATAGTTCACCATTAACACCAACACTAATTGTGGCTTGACCGGCTTTTTTACCAACTAAAAGTGCTTCATACACTCCATTACCTTTGTCGGTCACCTTCCCAATCTGGCTACCTGCCAAGTTATGCTCAAACGTTACACCTTGCCCCGCAATTGGATTACCGTTAACGTCTTTCAATTCCAACGTTATTGTTGAAGATATTTTACCATCAGCAACAATACTTGTAGGATTGGCGACTAAATTTGATTTTTCAGCACTCGGTTGAGTACTATCAGCAATCAACGTGACTTTTACCATTTGACTTACATTTAATGATTTACCATTGACTTCAACACCAACAGTAGTTTCTCCCGCTGTCGTTCCGGTCAATTTTGCGGTATAAACGCCGTTACTCTCCTCCGTTACTCCTACTATTTCGCTATTTACCAGACTAGTGTTAAATTTCACTTTATCTTTCAGACCAGGAATGGCATTACCGTTAATATCCTTTAAGGTTAATTTTACCGTTGAAACTGCCTTTCCATTAGCCACAATGCGAGTAGGATTAGCTTCTAGTTTCGATTTATCAGCGCCAAGTTTACTGCTATCCGCAGTCAATGTAATAATAACTGGAGTTACATTTAACACAACATCATTGACTGTAACACCAATAGTAGTTTCTCCTGCCATTGTTCCTGTTAGTTTCGCGCTATAAACACCACTATTTTCCTCTACGATTTCATCAAATTTGCTATTTGCCAAACTGGTACTAAATCGCACCTTAGCTTTATGGCCAGTAATCGGATTACCATTAACATCCTTTAAGGTTAGTTTTACGGTTGAAAAATCCGTTCTATTAGCCACAATGTGGTTAGGATCAGCGGCTAGTTTCGATTTATCGGCGCCAGGTTTTGTACTATCAGCAATCAAAGTGACTTTTGTCGCCTCTTTCATATTTAGTGCGCTACCATTAACTTTAACACCAATCGTTGTTTCGCCAGCCTGAGTACCTGTAAGTGTTGCGCTATAAACGCCTTCACTGGTTTCTTTTGCTGTAGTTATCTGACTATTTGCTAAACTACTAGTAAAATCAATTTGCTGACCGCCAATTAAGTTATCATTAGTATCTTTTAGTACTAAAGTAACAGTGGAAGTAGCCACGCCATTAGCTACAATAGTAGTAGGAACAGCGGTTAATTTGGATTTCTCACCACTTACATTACCACTATCAGCGGCTAAAACGACTATTACAGGACTAACTGTTAACAGCTTACCGGCAACTTCAACACTGATTTCAGTCTTGCCGGCTTTAGTCCCGGTTAATGGTGCAATATATATACCACTACTACTTTCCGTTACCTGACCTATACTACTATTAGCTAACGAGGTATTAAATTTCACTGTTTGGCCAGCAATCAAATTACCATTAACATCCTGCAGCGTCAGTTTCAATGTTGAAACTGACTTACCATTAGCAACAATTCTGTCAGGTTTGGCTTCCAGTTTAGATTTAACTGGGCTTGGGTTTTCACTATCTGCGATTAAAACTACTTTTACGGTCTTATTTTTCAACACTGAACCATTAATTTTAACACCAATGATGCTTTCTCCAGCAGTGGTGCCGGTTAATTCGGCGCTGTAAACACCTTTAGCAGTCTCCTTTATGTTATTAATGTGACTATTAACTAAACTAGTGGTAAAGGTCACTTTATCACCACTAATAGGATTGCCCTGCGGATCCTTCAGTTCAAGTGTTAAGTTAGCTACCGCTTTACCATTAGCAACAATTGTTGCGGGTTGAGCAGTTAATAACGATTTTTCTGCACTTGGACGACCAGTGGCAAAGGTAACCGACTGCTTTTCTTCCTTACCATTAACTTCAGCGGTAATTTCACTTTTACCCGCTTTAGTACTGGTAACGCCAATAATCAGCTCTCCCCGTTGGTTAGTATTCGCGCTTCCACCATTGTCAATTATTGCGCCATCGGTTGCGGTTAGAACAACTGGCATATTCTCGACTGTATTACCATGTTCATCAGTTACTAATGCATACAGCGTATTTTTTTCTTTACCATCGGCTAATGCTTTATCTCTGGTAACCGTTAATTTGGCAATCTGAGCTGAATTTCGATCAGCACTAAACTTGAGCGAGCTATGTTTATAATTACCATTTTCCATCGTTGCGGTGATCTTGCCTTCCCCCGCTACTTTGCTGCTTATATAAATAACTGCTTTTCCTTGGTTATCGGTAGTTGCTGTTATCCCCTTTCCATTGCTAGCACTTTGAGTACCGCTAAACAATGTTACACCCGATTGACCATTGGGTTGTTTTAGACCATCGACGTGGAAAGTAATAACTTGTTGAGGTAATGGTTGCCCATGTTCATTAGTGATGACTGCGGTAGTGGTAAAACGATCCTGATTATTAGCAGGTAAAGTGGCATTAGGCTCGACAATCAAATCATTAACCACATTCTTGGAAGGTTTTACTCGTATTATGGTTGTGGCTCTGTTCGATTCATTGTCATTATTATCTATCCCCACCGCACTGATTTGATATTCTTGCGCAGCATTACTCTGTGTCTTATAAACATAAGCCGGCAAAATAATTTCCAATTGGGTTGGTGAAATAATCTGATAACTACCACCATTGGCAATAAAATTAGGCGAGACTGTCCAGTTGATTTTTTTCAAACCATATTTGGTTTTATTGATGGTAGCAGGAATAATCAACGTTTCTTTTGCTTCCGCTCGCATTTCAGCGGGCAAAGAAATATTAATTAATTCTTGTTTGCGATATTGCATAACAATATCATAATTTCGATCGACAAAATCATACTTATTGCCAACCAAACTACGCATAACATCAACCGCATCAGGATCTAACTGTTGTGACAAAGGCACACCAAAGCGATAAATAATATCCATACCAACCATAGTGTCATTACGATCACCGGCCGCATGCTCCCCTTTCAAGGTTATTAATGGTATGGGTGTGTAATTTATGCCTAATGTTAATGCATAAGGATCGTCTTTTAATTTATCGGGATCGACACCGGTACCAAGATGAACACCTTTGCCAAAATATTTTTCATATTTAATACTACCACCCAATTTAGGGTAAGTCGGTAAATAGGCTTCTGCACGAACATCAAAGCCGGTTGCTGGACGCTCATCATAATCATCCATTATAAATATCTTTGATTGGTGCCAATCAGTTAAGCCAAAATAGCCATTAGCCGCTAATTTTAGATAATCTGTCCAAGCTTCACCGCCTAGACCTAAGCGGGCATTACCTCCGGTGTAATCATAGTCATAGAAAGTATTAATGCCATACATCCAATCGCCCCAATATTGGCGATAACCTAACCCCAAATTTAGAGTATTTCTATCTTTATTTGTTCTTAAACCTAATTGGGTAAAAAGCAGACTATTTATACTATCTATAACAGGTAATAAAAAATCACCAGTAAATGTTCTATCGCTGCTGATAGAAACACGAGCGCTACCATACTGAGTTAACCAATCATTTAGTCGCTGGTTAACTAATCCTTCAGCAATATTTTTTGCATAACCGATAGAAGCATCAATTGCATTTCTATTGGCTAAAATATTACCAACTTGGCTGGCAATGGAAGCTAAAGCTTGATCTGTATTGTCTTCAGTGGGGGCTTCAGTTCCACCTAAATTAGGTAAAATAGGATTAATTGTCTCGGCACTATTAGCCTTAATTTCAAGGCTGGGTGGCATTTCTAACGGATAATGTCCTGAACTTAAGCGTTCAGAAGGAAATAGAGAGATTTCACCCTGAGATAATGATGCGACACTATCTTTCGTAACGTTATCATTACTCTCTTTGGCATCATTCATTAAGGATTGAATCCCTGAGATAGTATCAGCCATCTCAGCATTTTCGACTGCATTTGCTATTGATATAGAAGAGAAAAATAAGGGGAAAAATAATTGTATTAAAAGCAGCCCGTGCGCGATTATTTTCCTTCCATTGGATGAAAAAGGCGTCATAATTAATTTACTCTAACAAGTACATTCATAGTAAGAAACCACCTTCAATTAATTAAAGGTGGTAGAACAACAATAATATTTAAATACTTGATAACGCTTTAACTTTTTCTTTTACGCTTTGAAAACCAGAGAATTGAACTTTTGAGCATAGCGTGTCTAATTTAGTGCTCAAGGTCATAGATAATAATTCTTTTGAATCTTTATCCATAATATTCTTATTAACATTTAAAAACGTATAATCTCTGCTGATTTTATTATAATCATTAGAATATTGTTGGTATTTACCACCATTAGCTTCTTTTAAAAAATTAAAACGATCAACACATTCATTATTTGACGAGGCAATAGTAATACCATCAAATAACATACCTTTTTTTTCTATATAATTTCGCGCAGGAATACTACTTTGATTGTTGACAATAGGCGCGCCGTTTTTATTAGTTTGACTCGCTGTCTTATCATTTACTTTATTATTCATCTTTTTTGACACAGGTACAGAACAAGCATTTAATAAAAACATAGCACCAAATACTAAAGCGCACTTTTGGAAATTAACATTCATAACAAAGCCTTTATTCAATTACGTAGCTAATTAACAAGCTCCATTAAGGAGCCATTTCGAGTGATCCAAACTAATAATTCAGTACTACACAACATCATAAAAATGATAGAAAAAAGTAGTACTAGTTTTTTAATAAAAAAAGATAATCGTTTCGACATATAAAAGTGAATTCTTAAAATTTTATTAATAATAAAGTAAAGTAAAAATGCTCACTTTTAATAAAGTAAAATATTGAATAACTATTAGTCATAGATAAACTATATTTATAAATAATTTGATAGCGGTTAAATTATATTCAAATATAAATTATTTAAAATTTTCAACAACACGTATTCTCATCAAATAGATGATTAGATTAAAGTATGAACTAAAACAAAAAAACAAGAATAAATTCTATAAGTTAAGCTTGTAGTGAGTGAAATGATATATATAAATATTAAAACGGCAAATCGTTTTAATCGATCATAAGTCAAATATCAATAGATAAAAACTATCAATCTTTAACTTACGATCGTTTTTCCCAATGAATTAAATTAATAAAAATCAATAAGATATAAAAAATGAAAACATTTAGATACATATTTAATTATAGTTTAACTATACAGAGATTACAAAATTACATATTATTCGTTTTAAAACTAATATAGAAAATAAAATTAAATGATATTGCAAAATAAATCATTATGAATACAACTAAATAAAAACAACTTAATAACAAATTACTTTGAATATTCTCAATAACTACCAGGTATTGAATAAGGTACTTTACAAGCTATAAATTAATAATCACTAAACGAATATTTTATTTAATCGATTTGGAAAGATACTTAATATATGGAAATATAACATACTGATTGGTATTTTTAATATACTAATTGTCTTATTCTATTTTGTGCCTGAAACTAACGGAAAAGTTTCTCTTATAAAAGGAAAATTGGAGCCATAAGGCTCCATTTTTTTAATCTGTTGTTACAAATATAAATATACACACATGATTTTAAAATAGTTATATAATATTGCTAAAATCTATTATTAATGATTTATTTACATCTCTATTCTATCTATTGTCTGTCAGATTAAATATTTAATTTCTCCAATCTCAGTTTTTATTAATTTATCACATAAATAATTAACATAAATTTCACTTATTTTACTGAAAAGTTTATTTTAGCAAATAATTCATTATCTTTAGCGCTTAGTATTTTGTTGTCATAGATAAAACCAATTTCAATAATAGGCAAACTCAATATCAAAACGCTCCTATTATTTGTCATATCGGTTCAACTCTATTTTTAAGTAACAAATTTATCTGGCTAACGCTATTTTAATATTACTACACTTAAATAATACTTATTTATATAAACAAAAAAAGACTATTTTTTGCGCGTTTTAGCAACCACTTGAATGCTAGGCTGGTTAGATTCGGGTAGATCTTGGTCAACAATTTCAAAACGAAAACAGTTATATTTGGTATTCAGTTTCATGGATAATATAATAATTCAGATCGATTTTAATGAATGTATCAATAGGAGTTTAAACTATGGCAGTAACTAAGCTGGTTCTTGTAAGACACGGCGAAAGCGAATGGAATAAAGAAAACCGGTTCACTGGCTGGACTGATGTTGAACTTTCCGATAAGGGTCGCGAAGAAGCAACAGAGGCAGGCCAGCTATTAAAAAAAGAAGGTTTTGTTTTTGACTATGCTTATACATCTGTTTTAAAACGTGCCATTCATACATTGTGGAACATTTTAGATCAAATAGATCAACAGTGGCTTCCCGTTGAAAAAAATTGGCGGCTTAATGAACGTCATTATGGTGCGCTACAAGGTTTAGATAAAGCAGAAACAGCAGCAAAATATGGTGACGATCAAGTTAAATTATGGCGTCGTGGCTTTAAAATTACACCACCAGAATTAACCAAAGATGACTCTCGTTACCCTGGCAATGATCCTCGTTATGCAAATTTGCAACCCTCAGAGCTCCCTGTCACTGAAAGTCTTGCTACCACAATTGAACGTGTTGTCCCTTATTGGCAAGAGGTGATTGAACCTAGAGTTAAAAAAGGTGAAAAAGTCATTATTGCTGCTCACGGTAATTCATTGCGGGCATTAGTTAAACATCTGGATAAGATGAGTGAAGACGAGATCCTTGAACTTAATATTCCAACCGCTGTGCCACTGGTCTATGAATTTGATGAAAATATGCAACCTATTAGGCACTACTATCTTGGTGATCAAGCTGAGATAGCCGCTAAAGCGGCCGCTGTTGCTAATCAAGGTAAAGCAAAATAATTAAATTGCATTTATAAGTATAAGGCCACTTTGTGGCCTTATTAATTATGAATTTAGATGCGCTTTTTACGACGTATTCGTACAGCTTCAGCTAAACGATTTAATAATTTTTCACTATCTTGCCAACCAATACAAGCGTCTGTCACACTTTTACCATACGCTAACGGTTTATTTATACTTATATCTTGATTTCCTTCAACAAGATGACTTTCAACCATTACTCCAATGATTGCTTTTTCACCATGACGTATTTGATTAGCAACTTCTTCAGCCACTTCAAGCTGTTTTTTATATTGTTTACAGCTATTTGCATGACTAAAATCAATCATAATTTGGGCTGTTAAGCCTGATTTTTGCAAACTTTCTTTAACGGCCTGTATATCTGATTCACTATAGTTAGGCTTTTTACCGCCACGCAAAATAATATGGCAATCGAGATTACCGCTAGTATTTACAATTGCTGAGTGACCCCATTTAGTAACCGATAAAAAACAGTGAGTCGCTTTAGCCGCATTAATTGCATCGATAGCCACTTTTATTGTTCCATCGGTACCATTTTTAAAGCCTACCGGGCAAGAGAGACCGGATGCTAATTCACGATGAACTTGAGATTCCGTAGTCCGAGCACCAATCGCTCCCCAACTGGTAAGATCAGCCACATATTGAGGCGTAATCATATCAAGAAATTCACCCGCTGTCGGTAAGCCTAAATTATTAATGGTTACCAATAAATTACGTGCAATACGCAATCCTTCATTAATATCAAAACTGTTATCCATATAAGGATCATTAATTAAACCTTTCCAGCCAACAGTCGTACGTGGTTTTTCAAAATAAACACGCATAACAATTTCTAGATCATCTTTCAACTCATCGTGAATTCTTTTTAGTCGTTGTGCATATTCAATCGCAGCTTTTGGATCATGAATTGAACATGGACCAATAACAACCAAAAGCCTGTCATCCTTACCAGTTAGAATTTGATGTATTGATTCACGCGCTGTTTGAACTGTCAAAGCGGCTTTATCGGTTGCCGGAAATTTTTCTAGTAATGCAACTGGAGGCAATAACTCTTTTATCTGTTTAATTCTAATGTCATCATTCTTATAAGTCATCTTTTCTGCTCAATGTATCGCTTGTTGGACAATATATTCTCTAAAAATAAATAAAAGATGAACTCAATTTAACCTCTAGGGATATAAGAGTAAATATGTTCTCATATTTATAATATAAATATTTAATAACAATATATAATACAATATAAAATTTTTAAGCCTAAATTTTAAATATATTATACGGTTATACTAAGATAAGTAACAATTAACCGGCTAAAAATATCGAACCATTTTCTTTAGCTGATCGACGCCAAAGTCGAAAACCATTGATTGAAATACCGAGTAACATCAAATATTCGAATGACATCGCTAAAACACCTTGCAAGTAAAAAATAACAACACTAATAATATTGATAATAATCCACAGTAACCAGTTTTCAGCATATTTTCGTGTCATTAATACCATAGCAATAATGGATAGTACCATCATTGTTGAATCCCAAAAAGGAAATGCATCGGGCTCTATTTGTACCGGTTCAATATGAAAACCTAATAAATGTGCGATGTCCCAAGTAACATGGGCAAGAAAAATAAATACTTTATCAATGTTAAAACTTAATAGCAGCGTTGAAATAATAGCGATAAATAAAGTTATCACGACTTTCGAAAAACTCATCCAGCGGATTTTAAGTCTTACTTCATGATAAGCATCTACTCGACTCCAAGCGTACCAACCATATGTATTTGCTGCGAAAAAGAAAATTTGTAACAACAAGCTAGCATACAATTGAATTTGAAAAAAAATAACAGCAAATAATGTAACGTTTATTAGACCAAAAAAATAATTAATAATTTTTTCTTGGCTAGCAAGCCAAATGCATAAAAATCCAGCTATCGTGGCCACGGCTTCAATATAAGATAAATTATAACCATTGCTGCCAAGAGCAATATGTACCATAGTATTACTAGTATTGAAAAACTCCATTCCTATTACCCTATTAACACTTATAATTCAGCGACTTAATATTAGCAGCAAACGACAACATTCGCTCCAAAGGCTTAAATGCTCTCTCCCTTAATTCATCATTAATAAAGATTTCATGTAATTCACCTTCTTTTTTTAATCCTTGTTCAATAGTTTTTAAGCTATTCATTGCCATCCAAGGACAATGTGCACAAGTACGACAGAACGCACTTTCACCTGCCGTTGGCGCAATATAAAATGATTTGTCTGGACATGCTTGCTGCATTTTATAAAAAATACCTTTCTCCGTTGCCACAATTATTTGCTGATTAGACAAATTTTGTGCAGCTTGAATCAATTGACCGGTTGAGCCAACTACATCCGCAAAATCGACAACAGCTGCTGGGGATTCTGGATGCGCTAATATTGCCGCATCAGGATACAACATTTTCATTTTCTTCAAGGCTTGAATTTTGAATTCATCATGTACAATACAAGTAGCTTGCCAGCAAAGGATATCTGCCCCGGTTTTTCTTTGTACATAATTACCTAAATGTCGATCCGGCGCCCAGATAATTTTTTGTCCTTGACTATCTAAATAGTCAATTAATTCAACTGCAATACTGGAAGTTACAACCCAGTCAGCTCTAGCCTTAACAGCGGCAGAAGTATTTGCATAAACAACCACTGTTCGCTCTGAATGTTGATCACAAAATTCTGCAAACGGCTTTGCGGGACACCCTAAGTCTAACGAGCACTCCGCTTTCAATGTTGGCATTAATATTTTTTTTTCAGGATTTAAGATCTTGGCCGTTTCTCCCATAAATCTAACTCCAGCAACAACTAAAGTCGATGCGGGATGTAGTGAGCCAAAACGTGCCATTTCCAGTGAATCAGCTACACAACCACCGGTTTCTTCGGCTAGAGCTTGAACGTCAGGATCAGTATAATAATGCGCGACTATAACCGCATTTCTCTTTTCCAACAATAGCTTAATAGATTGTTTACAATGTTTTTTTTCACTAGCCGTCAAAGGTGTTAATTTAGTAGGAAATGGATAACTGGCTAAATTGAAATCAATAAAATTAGACATTTTTCACTCACTTGTTTAGTATTTATATTCAAAATAATCATTTTTAGCAAAAAAAACTATTTATTCGCTTATTTTGTTTCCTATGCTAAACAAGATAATCAATATTTAAAATTTTGTCGCTTAATTTTTTACTATAAAATTGCAATAGATAACCGATTTATCCATTTGGTAAAAACCAATACTCTTTTTCAACCACATTCAGTATTCAAATAATATGAAATTAGCTTTTGGCTGAAATAGTAGGAATATGTTTAGATGGTGGGTCGTACAGGATTACTCGGCCTACGGCCTC
>NZ_AUCC01000054.1 GCF_000429565.1 Arsenophonus nasoniae DSM 15247 | reverse complement strand
TTTCAGTACCTAAAGATATTAATGGATTAGAACTTATCTACGTCAAAGACAAAATTTTATCTAATGGTAGCATCGAGATTCAAACATTTCACCGACAACACCCCCATTTACAAGAAGATTTTCAGAACTGGCGGATTAAAGAAATTATTGATGGAAAACCCACTTATTATGTCGATGGTGAGCAGTGTGATATTCCACCCTCAACATGGCTAGATGTGAGGGTAGAAATGCCCGTTGATTCAATTTGGAATCAGCAACACGCGCAAAAAGAATAGCCCCATCATATTAGCAGCGTTGGAGGAAGTTGTTAACTATTAGTTGTTGGTTGCGGGTAAGTGGCTTTGTGTGAGATTGAGGTTTTGTACTTAGCGTTATGGCGAAGATAGCACACGGGGGTGAAAAAATAATTTGTACATAACTGTGTATATAAAAATAAAATAGATAAATTAATGTTATTTAACCTATTGATTAAAATGTATTATCTGAAAAGATATTTATTAATAATAAAAATAGCGAGTTTTTTATTAAATAGGGTAAAATATTTATTACGATTTAAATTTGAGTAGACAATGTTAGTAAGTGCTAAAAATCTACTTATCTTTTACTTTAGTAACTTAATGAAAGTAAAGAATATTTTTTTTATTTATTTTTTTTGTCAATTAAAGTCAAAAAAGATGTAGATTTTGCTTCCACCGCTAACGTTTGTCACTGATAATGCATTGAGTTCATATTCAACAAATTGGCTTAAGGTTTATGCTACATTTATTTACTGGTTTGGATTTCTACACCGGTCTGTTATTAATACTAGTGCTATTATTTGTGCTATTTTACGAAGCAATTAATGGTTTCCATGATACCGCAAATGCAGTAGCAACGGTTATTTATACTCGAGCAATGCGAGCTCAATTTGCGGTTGTTATGGCGGGTGTTTTTAACTTTTTTGGCGTTATTTTAGGTGGCTTAAGTGTTGCTTATGCCATTGTGCATCTATTGCCAACAGATCTTCTTTTGAATGTAAGCTCTGCTCATGGTCTAGCAATGGTTTTTTCTATGCTATTGGCGGCTATTATTTGGAATTTGGGTACCTGGTATTTGGGATTACCGGCTTCCAGTTCACATACATTAATCGGTGCTATTATTGGTGTTGGTTTAACCAATGCCTTAGTGACCGATTCCTCTATAGTGGATGCATTAAACATTCCAAAAGTGATTGAAATTTTTCTTTCTCTTATTCTTTCTCCTGCGATTGGTTTTGTTATAGCAGGATTGCTAATTTTCTTTTTACGCCGTTATTGGAGTGGTACGAAAAAACGTCGTCGCATTCATTTAACACCGGCTGAGCGAGAGAAGAAAGATGGTAAAAGAAAACCGCCATTCTGGACCCGTACTTCATTAATTTTATCTGCAGTTGGCGTTAGTTTTTCCCATGGCGCTAATGATGGTCAGAAGGGTATTGGTCTTATTATGCTGGTATTAATCGGCGTGGCGCCAGCCGGGTTTGTGCTTAATATGAATGCCAGTGGTTATGATATTACTCGTACCCATGACGCGATAGTGCATTTACAACATTATTATGAAGAACATCAGTCAGCAGTAAAGCATATTGTTAATAAGTCACAACACGAGTCGGAATTGGAAATTTTAGATGAGAAATTCCATTGTGATAATTCACGTCCTATTAACGTGTTAAAACAGACATCACTGATGTTGACGGATATTCAAAGTTATTCCGCGCTTAAGCCTGAGCAACGTAATCAAATGCGCCGATTATTAATGTGTTTATCAGATACGGCATTAGATGTAGCTAAACTACCTGAAACGTCCTCTTCCGATGCACGTTTTCTGCGTAATTTGAGTAACGATTTACTTAATACAGTAGAGTATGCACCACTGTGGATTATTATTGCCGTTGCTTTGGCGCTTTCTGTTGGTACCATGATTGGTTGGCAACGTGTTGCTATAACGATCGGTGAAAAAATTGGTAAAAAAGGTATGACTTATGCACAAGGGGTTTCTGCACAAGTGACTGCTGCGGTTTCCATTGGTGTTGCAAGTTATACGGGTATGCCTGTATCAACAATCCAAGTTTTATCCTCTGCTGTTGCAGGTACAATGGTTGTTGATGGTGGTGGTGTACAAGCTAAGACAATTAAAAATATATTACTGGCTTGGTTATTTACATTGCCTATTTCTATTATCCTTTCTGGTCTGTTTTATTGGATATCATTAAAACTAATATAGACACATGAGACAAGGTATATAACAAAAAACAGTGATGCTTAATTTAGGCATCACTATTTTTGTTCTTTTGATAATATATTATCTATCTCATTTAAATGTTATTTAAGCCGATTAAAATCCCTAAATGGCCCATATTAAACTGATAAAAACAATAATACTTAATCCACTGATTAACATAAATTGTTTGCGAATGCGTTCACAACGTAAAATAACTTCCGGATCGTGGTGATTAAAATATTGCTTAGTATTAATGTATCGAATTAGTTTTATATGCTTAGTCCATTGGCCATGGGCTGTAAAGAATCCGTTGCCATCAACAGATTGGTAGAACAAGGGATCAGATTCCCGCAGAATAAAAAGTAATACTCTGATTGAAGAAAAATATCGCATCATATTTATAATGCAAAGTATACATAATGCCCAAAACCATGCATGCATATTAAGATAATTACCTCAACAAATATAGATTTAGCCGCTGATATTGTTTTTAACAATCACAAAAGAGAATATTTGCTCATCAGTTGCCGGTTTATTTTTATTGTAGAATAATCTAACAACTTCACAAAATGACCCATTGGAATTATTTTTATTGATTTAATTTTTATGGTATGTATTTTTTAACGAATAATTAATGTCTTCAACACTATGATTTTTATGCTAAATTATGGAAAAATTAGCTGGTTTGGTCTATGCTAATTATTAGTAAGGAATCTATTTTTCATAATTTAATGGGTAAAATTTTTATTAAACTATGTTCAAGGTGATATTTAAGTATCAGGTTTGATCGCTAAATATTTATCATAAAAAGAGCTATTCTTTTGTAAGAGCGGACGTTTGAAAGGAGCTAAATATGGCTTACAAACATATTCTTGTTACAGTTGATTTGTCCCCAGAAAGTAAAACTTTAGTTGATAAAGCTGTCTCCATGGCAAAACCTTATAATGCAAAAGTTTCTTTAATTCATGTTGATGTAAATTATTCTGATCTTTATACCGGATTGATTGATGTGAATCTTGGTGATATGGAGCAACGTATTACCAAGGAAACTCACCATGCATTGACAAAATTAGCAAAAGAAGCAGATTATAAGATTGAAAAAGAATTGAGTGGTCGAGGTGATCTTGGACAGGTTTTGGTCGATGCAATAAAAGAATATAAGGTTGATTTAGTTGTGTGTGGTCATCATCAAGATTTTTAGAGTAAGTTAATGTCTTCGGCTCGTCAACTAATTAATACTGTTCATGTTGATATGTTAATTGTGCCATTAAAGGATAATGATTAATAATATTTATTAATAATTAAATTTTTTCAATAAAAACACTTGATTAATCAAGTGTTTTTTTGTTCATCTCCGCTAATTTAAATTACTTATATTTTGCCGGAAAATGTGATTAAGACACAAAAAATCTCATTAAAAATAGAGATAAATTAGTGATATATTCAATAAGTAAATCCACATATAGCAGGTCATTTTGCAAAAAAACGTTAATAAGTATGAAAATATAATAATTTATCTTTTAATCTAAGGAATTTTGTATGAAAGGTTGCTTATCTTTAGAAACATTCCTAACATCAATCCAGTCACGTTATGCTGATCAAGCTGAATTCTTACAAGCCGTGCGTGAAGTTTTTACTTCTTTGGCGCCATTTTTACGCAATAATCCTCAATATTGCGAGCAGGGATTACTGCAAAGAATAGTAGAGCCAGAGAGGGTGATTCAGTTTCGTGTTTGTTGGGTTGATGATAAGGGAAATGTTCAAGTTAATCGAGCTTGGCGGGTACAATTTAATTCGGCAATCGGTCCTTTTAAAGGTGGAATGCGTTTTCATCCATCAGTTAATTTATCAATTTTAAAATTTCTCGGTTTTGAACAAACTTTTAAAAACGCGTTAACCACTTTACCTATGGGCGGAGGTAAAGGGGGCTCAGATTTTGATCCTAAAGGAAAAAGCCATGCAGAAGTTATGCGTTTTTGTCAGGCATTGATAACCGAGCTTTACCGACATTTAGGTCCTTATACCGATGTTCCTGCTGGCGATATTGGCGTGGGTGGGCGAGAAGTCGGTTTTATGACAGGTATGATGAAAAAGTTGTCAAACAACACTTCCTGTGTTTTTACCGGTAAAGGCATGTCTTTTGGTGGCAGCTTAATTCGACCTGAAGCTACCGGTTATGGTTTGGTTTATTTTACTGATGCGATGTTAAAACATCATGGTTTATCGTTTGAGGGGAAACGCGTATCCGTTTCTGGAGCGGGCAATGTTGCTCAGTATGCTATTGAAAAATGTATGTCATTAGGTGCTAAGGTAGTTACTGCTTCTGATTCAAATGGCACCGTTGTTGATGAAGCGGGCTTTACACCAGAAAAACTTAAACGATTGGAAGCGATTAAAAATCAGTATGGTCGTGTTGAGGTATATGCAGAAGAGTTTGGTTTGACTTATCTTAAAGAAAAAAACCCCTGGTCGGTACCAGTAGATATTGCCTTACCTTGCGCCACTCAAAATGAACTTGATATAGATGATGCAAAAATTTTAATTAAA
This sequence comes from Arsenophonus nasoniae DSM 15247, assembly GCF_000429565.1. Classification (GTDB taxonomy): domain Bacteria; phylum Pseudomonadota; class Gammaproteobacteria; order Enterobacterales; family Enterobacteriaceae; genus Arsenophonus; species Arsenophonus nasoniae. The sequence continues at coordinate 16,776 of NZ_AUCC01000054.1, read as the reverse complement.
AATGGTGTCAAGGTGGTTGCTGAAGGTGCAAATATGCCGACAACAATTGAAGCTACGGATGCATTTCTTGAGGCTGGTGTGCTGTTTGGGCCTGGAAAAGCAGCTAATGCAGGAGGGGTAGCAACATCAGGTTTAGAAATGGCACAAAATGCGGCCCATTTGAGTTGGACTGCAGAAAAAGTGAATAGCCGTTTGAAACATATTATGTTAGATATTCACCAGCATTGTGTGAAATATGGTGGAGGAGATAAGCAGACTAATTATGTTAAAGGCGCCAATATTGCTGGTTTTGTAAAAGTGGCCGATGCGATGTTAGCGCAAGGCATCCTGTAACAAATTAATCGTCATTAAGCAAAATAAAATTAATTATATAGCTAAATAACGTAACATTCTGAATATTATTTTGTTTATTGTACATCGCCTGCAACTATCCTTTTCAGGCGATGTTTTTAGTAACAATATGTCGATTATTATTTATCTATCATCTGACCTATAGCGCTATTAATCTTCATTTAAACTCATATGTAGGCGATCAAATAAAGGTTTAAATAAGTAATTTAGTAGTGACCGTTCACCGGTACGAATAAAGACCTCTACTGGCATTCCTGGTTTAATGGTTAACTGGTTTAGGCGTTGACGATTTTTATCATTTACTTGAACCTGTAATAAATAATAGGGTTCGCCAGTTTGCTCATTAAGTAGCCTGTCAGCAGAGATCATTGTGACATTGCCTTCCACTTTGGGCGTCGTGCTTTGATTAAATGCAGTAAATTGTAACTCTACCGGTAAACCTAATTTTACTTGATCAATTAATTGTACTGGAACCCGTGCATCAACTAATAGTGGTTGATCATCGGGAACAATCTCCATCATTTTTTGTCCGGCAACGATCACACCGCCCTCAGTAAAAACTGACATACCAATTATGGTGCCAGCAACAGGGGCACGTATTTGAGCATTAGCCAGTATGAACTTCGCTTTAACGAGTTGGCTGTAGGTATGATTAATCTTAGTTTGTGTGTCAGCTAGTTGGGCATGAACATCTTTTTGATATTCTTGTTGCAGTTTTTCGCTATGTAGTTTTTGCTCTAATATTTGATGTTGTATTCGGCTAATATCACCAAGTGTTTGCGCTAAATTACCATCAACTTCAGTGTATTTATTTTCTGTTTCTAGTAATGTATTGTGAGCAATATAGCCATTTTTTTCTAATTCCCTTAATCCTTCTAATTGTTGCAATAACATTGTAAGCTGCGTTTTTTGGCTTTTGGCTTTTGGCTTTTGGCTTTTGGCTTTTGGCTTTTGGCTTTTGGCTTTTGGCTTTTGGCTTTTGGCTTTTGGCTTTTTGCTTTTTGTTGTTGGGCATATAGCGTAGCGTTTAATCCGGTTATTTTTTCTTTAATACCGGCCAACTCTAATTGTAAAACTTGATATTGGTTTTCCAGCAATTGTTGATTTAATTGAAGAAGCTCGTTGACATCATGTTCTTTCATTTCACGTTGTAAAGCGGATGAGATAATTAACCGTTTTTTGCCTTGTTGTTCTGCCAATAAACGGGCTTCTCTAACTAACAATTCGTGGTATTGTTTTAGTTTTATATTGTATTCCGAACGCACTTCAACGGTATTGAGTGTTAAAAGAATTTGTCCCGCTTGTACTTTTTCACCATTATTGACAGAGAGTTGTTCGATAATCCCGCCATATTGATGTTGAATGGTTTTATGATTGCCTGCCACAATCACATTACCTGATACCGGAACGCCTTTATCTAAAGGAGCGAGAGCTGACCATAATAAAAAACCACCAAACCCAATAGTCACTAATAACCAACCTAGGTATACAGCGCGTTTTTCATTACTGATTAATTTGTCTGTTAAAATAGGAGATGATTTGTGATATTTACCTTGTACTGACATATTTTTTTCCATTAATTGCTATTATTTTTCACCGGCTGAAATATTGCAGCTCACGTTGTTAGTTGTGACGTTTTATGTTCGTTTAATAATGTTTGTGGTGGGCCAAAACGTGGTGACATGCCGGCTTGTAAAATTAGCACATGCTCTACATATCTAATCAGAAAAGGGCGATGGGTAATTATAATAAGGGTGCAATGTTGTTTTTTAAGTTCTTCAATCGCCAGGCATAGGGCTTTATCTCCTTCGCTATCAAGATTAGAGTTAGGTTCATCAAGAATAATTAAACGGGGAAGGCCATAAATAGCACGCGCCAATGCTAATCGCTGTTTTTGTCCGCCAGATAAGCCACGGCCATACTCACCTAATCGTGTATCATAGCCATTGGGTAAAGCCAGAATTAAGTCATGCACTCGGGCAATTTTGGCAGCGGTAATCACTTTGTCTACAGCAATTTCACCAAAGCGGGCAATATTTTCAGCTATTTTGCCATCGAATAATTGTATATCTTGCGGTAGATAACCAATGTGAGGCCCTAAAATTTCTCTATCCATTTGGTGAATATTGGCACCATCCAACCGAATGTACCCTAAGGTTGGCGGAAGGGCTCCAACCAGTATCCGCGCCAATGTTGATTTTCCTGCACCAGATGCACCAATAATAGCCAATGTCTGACCAGCAGAGAGTGAAAATTGGACATCAAATAGCAGCGGTGGATATTCAGGATCAGGGCGATAAAGAACATTTTCAACACTTAATTCGCCAGTTGGTGCAGGTAAGGTCATCACTTGTTTACGGGGGGGATGTTGTTTGAATAACAGATCTAAGCGTTGATAAGCCTGTCTGGCATTATTATATTGTTTGCTAACTGCAATAAGTTGATCGATGGGACTGAGTACACGTCCCACCAGAATAGAACTGGCGATCATCATACCAGCGGTCAATTCATTGTTAGTGACTAACCAGGCACCCATACCTAAAACCAGTGATTGTAGCATTAAACGTGCTGTTTTTGACCAGGCGCTGCTAGCTGAAGTCCTTTCGCTGGCTAAATTTTGATGGGATAAAAAAGCGTGATGGTAAGTTGACCAACAACGACGAATATTACCTAACATGCCCATTGCCTCGATCACATCTGTGTTACGCAAGTGGGTAGAGGCTTGATTAATGGCTTTGCGTGCCATCAGATTGGCTTGCGCCAGTGGTTTATGAGTATAGCGTTGATTTAGCCAAGCGAGCAGGGAAATGAAGGTTGCACCACCTAAAGCTAGATATCCTAACCATGGATGAAGTAAAAATACCACACAGAGAAAAAAGAGAAACCAGGGAGCATCAAATAAAGCATTACCTGTTACGAATTGGCGTAATGTTGTTAGATCACTTAACGCTTGACTGGCCTGTGAATCATTATATTTTAAGCTTTGCTCGTAAGCCGCATTGAATACCGATTGATTAACTGATAAGTCGAGACCTGTGCTAATACGTATAACAATTAGATTACGCACCCATTCAAGTATGCCAATAAATAAATACAAATTACAAGAAGTGTCAACATTAATAACGTCATTTTATTATTTGACGCTAAGACACGATCATAAACTTGTAACATATAAATAGAGGGGGCGAGCATCAGTATATTGATGATGGCGGTAAATATTCCAATACTATAAAACGCTTTTTTATATGTTTTTATTTCATTAATTAATATGTTGGTATTTTTACTTTTTGAATTGTCTATCATATTATTCCCATTTTTATTTTTATAAGATCCAATCCTAATACCTATTATTTAAATAATTAAAATATTGGAAAATGCTTTGCATTTTCCAATGTATTTAAAATTAGTAATCAACGTTATTTTTATTAGGTAATATTATCTATTGCTATATATACATAATCTGTTCAGGAGTAATCATTGCATTATTATTGTCCGTATACTCATTAATCTCATACTGATAACCAGCATAGTCTATATTCGGATCTTGTCTATAATAAGACACATTTTCATTAGATTGATTGTTGGCTAATAGTTGATGGGAAGGGTAATAACTGGAAGATTGTTCATTATAAAGAATTTCAGTAGTAATTTCATCGTCCCAATTTTCAGTAATCAGATGATTGTTATTTTTCACAAAATTAATTTTTTTATAATCAGTATATCCCCGATTGGTATCACCAATATCACCATCACCTTGTTCGAAGAGTATGGTTTCTTCAATAATATCTATTTGTGGAGAATAAGAAGCAAGAAAATTATTGTAACTGTAGTTATAATCAATGGAAAAGAAAATATCACCTTGAAAATTATGATGATCATTTGATAACATGCCGATTTCGGTGTCATTATGGAATATTTTTACTTTAGTCACATATTTTTGATTATCAGAACTTCTTAATATTTCATTATTTTTATCTCTCGGAATATGATAATCATTTGGATCATATTTAAGTTTAAACAGAGTACCTTCTGTATATTGTTTAAAATCTATTAAGCCAATATTAAGATGCTTATTTGAATGATCTTTTTTTTCGTATTGGTGGGCAAAAATGGGATCGATAAGTCTATATTCATCGGGTATGTCAGTATATTCAGTCCCATTTTGATCACAAACCGCTAATTTATAATCGTTATCTTTTTTTATTAACTTAAGATAAGTTATTTCCTTTGGCAATTGATAGCGAATGTTTTTACCATGATCATGAATAAATAAATCACTTCCATCAATAAGGTTATTATTTTGGTCTCTTAATTCTTCATTAATATAAAATCCGATAGTTTTGAAATCATAAAATGCCTTATTTTCTTTATGGAGTTCTGCTTTATGTACATCATCTTCTGTACTCGCACTGCCTTTATTATCTAATAATTCACCTTTCTTGATGGTGTGACCGTGTTCTTTTTGGAAGGCTGAATATTGCGCAAATGTAGAATCCTTATGATTGTATATTTTAGTATTATTAAGTTGTAAAACTGGAAGCTTTTCTTGTTTAATATGATTAATATTTGGACTTAATAATTCGTTTTTGTGTAAATGCGAAAAATCAAAATAGGCATCGTTATTAACTGCTCTACCATCGATAAATGCGGCTTTATATTGTCCATCTTCATTTTCAATCGCTAGGTAAGCTTTATTATCATAATTAACATAAAATCGTTGTAGGCCATTATGAAAAATAAACATTTTATTATTTTCTTGGCCTTCAATTTGTTTAAATATACCGCTTTCACAAAGTAATTCGCTAACTTTTTCCTCTTCATTATATAAAGATAATGCACTAGCCATACCATTACCCAGTTTTTTAACGCTGAAAATGGTATTTAAAGGTCTATTGGTTAAGTCCATATTGGTCAGTGTATTGGCATTAATCTCTATTAATTCAGCGATTATTTCATCTATTTTTTCATCAGTTATTGGTTCATCAGAGTTTTGTTTAGTGTATTTTGATTTTACAATTTGGTGTTGATATTGATATTCACTACTTTCAGTAAAATTTTTAGTACCGTCTTTATTGGTAAATATTAATTTAAATTCATTGTTATTTTTTTTAATTAATTTTAAATGGCGATAATCACTGTCTAAACTGATATCGATATGGATATTCTTTGCGGCTGAAGAGCAACGAATGTAATTACCAAAACCCATATATTCTACAGTAGCAAATTCTCCAACCGATTCTTTTGTTGTTAAAGTTTTTATATTAGCAGTATAATAATTTACATTTTTAATTTCCCCATCTATTATTTCTTTTTTGCTAGCAATAAAATCGCCTTTAGTCACTTCTAATGCATTTATTTTTTGCATGGCATTATCAGTATTATTTTCAGTAAGCCAATCTTTAAAATCATTATTTTCTTTTTTAATTTGATCTAAATATTGTTCTGGATTTTTATTATGTAAGATTTTTTTAATAATTCAGGGTTCTTATCATTTAAATACATTATAATAGAATGCCCTGCTTTATAAACCATTTCATTATCATGAAAGTTATCTGAATATTTTAAATCTAAAAGCTGAGTTATATTTTTTGTTTTTATTTCAGCTTCAGTCAAATCAATGCTATTTGCTTGGGAATTAAATTTTTTATCGGATAAATGCTCAATATAATCAGCAATACCTTCTTTTAATACAGTAGGTAAACTATCAGCATTGGGTATATTGGTATCAGTTAAATAGTGGGTGAATTCATGTTTGAGATTAAGAATGTTGCCTTGTTGATATATATATATGGTCGGTGGATTTCCTGAGTAGAATTTACCGCCTTCGACGCCTAAACCTTTTTCTTTACCATAATATTGGTAATCTTCTTTATTATCGAAAATATATATTTCAAGTGGCTGTTGGCTTGGTTTAATATCTTTTAAATTAGCAAATATTTTAAAATCATCGACAACCTGTTTGAGTTCTTCAATTGTTTTATTTTGTTTTTTGGGGGTGAGATTTTTATAATGAAGAATAACCTTTATTTTTTCGGCTATAGTTATTTCTTTTTTTGAATTATTGGTGTCGAAATAATAATCAAATTTGTTCAGTTGTTTTATTTTATAATCCACAAATTATCTCCAATTATATTAACAAATATCCTTTTAAACAATAACATTTGTTAAACTACATTTATTTTAGTGTTATTGCAAGTTTATTTTAATGTTTATAATGTGAATATTATTTTTAAAAATTTTGTGTTTTTAGAGCTACATACGGTGAATGTTTTTATGAAATTGTTAATAAATAGTGAGTTTCACCATTTATTAACATTCTTGGTTGTTAATTATTTTTATTAATATTTAACAGGATGAATCAGTTGAACATAAATAAATATCAAAACGATGATTTTTAGTTTTGATCGTCGTTTGTGGCGAGGTTGCTGCGAGGGGGGATGCATAATTGGGTCGTTTCACAACCACACGGCGTTTTGCTATCGTCATTGCTGGAATTAAAAGGCTATCTGCATCTTCATCATTACCAACAAGAGATTGAAAAACACGCATTTCTTTTTTTACTAAGGCACTTTTTTGTCGATGGGGGTACATAGGATCGAGATAAACCACATCTGGGGCAGGTGATAGCGTTGCTAATGCCTGAATACTTGAAGCATGTAGCAATGTCATTCTTTGTCTTAACCAGCTTCCTATTTCAGCATCAGCATAAGCTCGCTGTAATCCGTCATCAAGCAGTGCCGCAACCACGGCATGACGTTCATACAGCCGTACTTCACAGCCTAGGGCAGCAAGGACAAAAGCATCTCTACCAAGACCGGCAGTCGCATCAACAATAGTGGGTAAATAGGATTTTTTGATGCCAACTGCTTTGGCAATAGCTTCATTTCGACCACCACCAAATTGACGTCGGTGTCTCATTGTACCTGAAACAAAATCAACATAAATGCCGCCTAATTTGGGTTCGTCTAATTTTTTTAGTTGTAAATGCTTTGGTGTGAATACTAATGCCATTAATGCAGTCGGTGTATGTTTAAGTTGCCATTTTTCAGCAATAGACGATAAGGCGCTTTGAGAAGCGCCGGGTTCACAAATTAATTGGATATCAATTGTCATTTATTCATTAATACCATAACTTTGTAACATTGCATCCAGCTTTGGTTTTCGTCCGCGGAAACGTTCAAACAGTACCATGGGTTCCTCTGAACCACCACGACTTAAAATATTATCAAGAAATGCTAATCCAGTACTGCGATTAAAAATACCTTCTTCGCTGAATCGTGAGAATGCATCGGCGGCTAAAACGTCGGCCCATAAATAACTATAGTAACCGGCCGCATAACCACCAGCAAAAATATGGCTAAATGCATGCGGGAAACGACTCCATTCTGGAGACGGTACTACTGCAACCTGTTGTTTCACTGATTGTAAGGTTGATAAAATTTGTCCGCTTTTTTGCGGCGAATATTCTGTATGTAAACGAAAATCAAATAAGCCAAATTCTAATTGACGAAGAATAAACATTGCAGCCTGATAATTTTTGGCTGCTAACATATTATCTAACATTGATTTTGGTAATGGTTCACCGGTTTCATAATGACCTGAAATAAAAGCAAGCGCTTCCGGTTCCCAACACCAATTTTCCATAAATTGACTTGGCAGTTCGATAGCATCCCAGGGTACACCATTAATGCCAGCAACATCCGCTACGTCAATTTGAGTTAACATATGGTGTAAACCATGGCCAAATTCATGGAATAGGGTAATAACTTCATCATGGGTAAACAGCGCCGGTTTATCACCAATGGGTTTGTTAAAATTACAGGTTAGGTAAGCTACCGGTTTTTGAACGCTGCCATCGGCATGTTTTAATTTGCCTGCACAATCATTCATCCAGGCACCGCCACGTTTATGTTCTCGGGCATAGAGATCTAAATAGAAGCTACCGCATAAATCACCGCGTTCATCATATAATTCGAAGAAACGCACATCGGGATGCCATATCTCCACATCATGACGTTCTTTAGCTGTCAAACCATAAATTCTGTTAATCACCTCGAACAGACCGTTTATAACCCGTTGTTCTGGAAAATAGGCACGTAATTGTTCATTATCAATTGAAAATTTATGCTGTTTTTGCTTTTCACTGTAATAACCCAGATCCCAGGGCTCAAGTTTCTCAATCCCGTAGTGATCCTTAGCAAATTGGGTCAATTCAGCAAGCTCTTTTTCACCTTGATGGTAGGCTCGCTGGGCAAGATCGGTAAGAAAATCTAGCACCTGTTTGGGTGATTCGGCCATTTTAGTGGCTAGCGATTTTTCAGCAAAGTTATTAAAACCCAGTAATTGCGCTAATTCGTAACGTAAGGCTAAAATTTCGTCCATAACCTCACTATTATCCCATTTGCCAGCATTTGGCCCCTGATCAGAAGCACGGGTGTTATAGGCATGATGTATTTCTTGGCGTAGCTCACGATTATCAGCGTAAGTCATAATCGGCAGATAGCTTGGCATATCCAACGTGAATAACCAGCCCTCTTCTCCTTTAGAGTTAGCTAATGCTTTTGCTGCTAACAGAGCACTTTCTGGTATACCAGCAAGCTTGTCGCTATTTTTAATCAGTTTTGTCCAACCCATCGTTGCATCAAGGACATTATTGCTAAATTTAGTTTTTAATTCGGCAATTCGAATAGCAATTTCGCCATAACGCTTCTTTTTTTCTGCTGGTAAACCAATTCCTGATAACTCAAAATCACGTAACGTATTTTCAATTGATTTACGTTGTGCTTGATTGAGCGTATCAAATTCAGCACTATTTTTTAGTGACTTATAAGCTTGGTAAAGGCCGGTGTGTTGCCCCATCCAGGTACTAAATTCTGATAGCATAGGTAAACAGTTATCATAAACTTGTCGTAATTCATCACTGTTTTTTACTGCATGGAGGTGACCAACAGGTGACCAAGCGCGGGAGAGTTTGTTGTTAGCTTCCTCTAACGGTTGGCATAAATTGTTCCAGCTAAAAGTGCTATTTTCTTTAAGTATGGTCTCAATTGTCTGCCGATAGCTGTCTAATACAGTGTTTATTGCTGGGCTTACATCTTGCGGTGTAATGGTGGAAAAATGGGGTAACACCGATTTTGTTAGTAAAGGATTTGTCATAATAAAAACATCCTGTGATTAATTATACTACTTGGTAGGTACAATTAAATATAAATAAGAGATGTGATTAAGATATGGCTACAAATGGCTGAGTTCAATATTAGGACCAATATTTTATCTGATTTTTTACAAGATTGTTTAAATACAAAGGTTTAGAATTTCTATAAATAGGATTATAATGATTACCAATTTTTCCATGGAAGATCATCGTCCCCGGTGGGGTGGCTGGACTTCAAATCCAGATGGGGCCGCCAGCGGTCCTTGGCAGGTTCGACTCCTGTTGTCTTCGTGTTTATCACTTCCATTAACATCTATTAAAGTCTACAAAAACCATGTAAATAAAGGGATTTGTTCAATTCCTTGTCTAAGGTCGTTTATATTTATCTATTGAAATCAAGTGTATTTTGGGGGTATATATAGGGGTATAAATTTTAGTTTTAAAATGAGATACCCCCAATGAAGCTAACAGCACGTCAGATAGATAATAGTAGAGCTAAAGATAAAGATTATAAGTTATCAGATGGCGGAGGATTGCATTTGTTAATTAAAACTAATGGAAGTAAATATTGGAGATTAAAGTACAGGGTTGGAGGAAAGGAAAAATTATTATCCTTGGGGGTATATCCGATAATTACACTAGCAACTGCCAGAAGAAAAAGAGATGAAGCTAAAAACTTATTATTAGAAGGCATTGACCCTAGCTTAGATAAAAAACAAAAAAAATTAGCGAGTCGTCACCAAAATAGTAATACTTTTGAAAGTATTGCTAGAGAATGGCACAAATCAAAGTTTGACAGATGGTCGTTATCTTACAGAGATGAAATCATAGATACTTTTGAAAAAGATATTTTTCCTTTTATTGGTTATTTACCTATATCAGATATCAAGCCTTTAGTTTTATTAGAAACTTTAAAAAAGATTGAGGCACGAGGAGCATTAGAGAAAATGAGGAAAGTTCGCCAGCGTTGTGGCGAAGTGTTTCGCTATGCAATTATTACAGGCAGAGCCGAATATAATCCTGCGCCTGATTTAGCGAGTGCGTTATCTATACCCAAAAAAAAACATTTCCCGTTTTTAACTGTTAGCGATCTGCCGTTCTTTTTAAATGATTTAGCGTCTTATACAGGTAGCGTTATAACCAAGACAGCCACTAAAATAATCATGCTGACAGGCGTTAGAACACAAGAGCTAAGATTGGCTAAATGGGAAGATATAGATTTAAAGAATGGATTGTGGAGTATACCCCCTGAGGTGATGAAGATGAAACGTCCTCATTTAGTACCTTTGTCATTTCAATGTATAAATTTATTTAAATCACTACAGCCTATTAGTGGTCGTCACCCTTTAGTTTTCATAGGAAGGAATGATTATAGAAAGCCTATTAGTCAAGAGAGTATAAATCAGGTTATTGAATTATTGGGATATAAGGGAAGGATAACTGGACATGGATTTAGGCATACCATGAGCACTATTTTGCACGAGCAAGGGTATAACACTGCATGGATTGAGACACAGTTAGCACATGTAGATAAAAACTCAATCAGAGGTACTTATAACCATGCTCAATATCTAGATGGTAGAAGAGAAATGCTGCAATGGTACGCTGATTACATGGACGCATTAGAGAATGGTGATAATGTAATACATGGTAATTTCAAACAAGCATAGTAGATATTAATTAACCACAGCCAGCCAGTAAAAGGCTGGTTTTTTTATTCTTAATACATAAATAAAGATTATGTTTACTAAAATAGAAAAGGGTATGTGTGAAAAGTTTTAGCAAAAAGTGTTCATACTGTTCATGTATGCTAAAAACACATTATATATCAATTAATTAAAGCATGAACACTTGAAGTAAAACTATTCATGAAGTGTTCATAAGTGTTCATGGAAAGAGGGATAGTTATTACATTATCTTGGTGAGAATATCTTAATCAGGCAATTAGACAGCTAGCAGTTACTTTAGTAGACTTACCTAGACATTAATGAATAAGGCTATGTCTAGGCTGATCCCCGAATACCAGTACACCTCTACTGGCTGGCATAGCCCCTACTAAATGAGGGCGCGAGGTGGCGTGATGATAGAAATTAATGATTATCCCGATACAACTCACTGGAAAACAGTACAAGAGTTTACTCTTGAGCAAGCTGCATTGTTACTATCTGGCATAGATCCGCTGGATATGGATTTGATAACAGTTAGGAAAAACAATCATCCTAGATGGAAACATGCAGAGGGGTTTTGCTTAGGGCTTAAAACAGCTATCAGGCGAGGAATATTAACACCTGTTATTTGTTATGGTGAAGCTCTGGACTCTTTCGGATGGGTAAATTCTGTCATTATCAAGAACTCTGACCGCAGTCATGATATTGATCATAGAAAAACTATTATAACTAGAGATTCATTATTTGATTGGATTAAGAAAGAGAATATAGATTATTTCATTCCCAGAAAAATCAAGATAGTAAATGGAATAGACAAGCATAGTTTTGAGTATGGGCTTGACCTTAACGATGATGAGCAAAAACTTTTGCCGCCAGATAAAGAAAATAAAACATTGTTATTACCGCATTATGAACACAAATCAGAGGGATTAGAGTTTGTTGATGATGCTATAAGGCAATTCTGGTCAACTTATGATGAGAATGATTATACGACTATGCCGACTAAACAAGAGGTCGAAAATTATTTAATTAGTCGAGGAGCAAGTAAAAACTTATCTAAAGCAGTGGATTTAATATTAAGACCAAACCACCTTAGATCGACAGGAAGAAGACCAAAAAGAAAGGGGTAACTACCTTTATATGCCTGTATTTACTTGACCTTTCATAATGCCACCCACCCTTTTTTTATCTATTTTATCTTATGAATTTAAGGAAGGGTACTCACCCATAAAAACCCTTATCACCTATTAATTTCTTTGTTGTCATTGTTTAATTTTTGCAATCAATAACCGTCTTCCAAGACAAACTTTAAACCAGATAACAGGGATAACATGAACAACTTCACATCAAAACAAAATCTTATTCGCTTACCGGAAGTACAGCGCCGTACAGGTTACGGACGGGCTTGGATATATAAACTTATGGATAATGGCGAATTCCCTCAGCAAGTTAAAATTGGCACTCGTTCAATCGCGTTTGTTGAATCAGAAGTCGATAAGTGGGTAGCTGACAAAATAGCCTCACGTTCGAGGAAGAAAGCCGATAAATAGCGCTACTTCTTAATGTAATTCTACAAATTTAATAAAGTTTTAAATAAGACTTAAATAAGGTTTCAATATGAATATTCAAAACGCGGTGAATAACCGTGAAGGGCTTCTTTACGCCCAAAGTGAGGACTCCGGTATTTTAATTCAACATAGAACGGAGCCAAGAATAGATAGCCGTCTGTTTGCCAAAAGGCTAAGTATTAAACATAAACATCTTTATGAATTAATTAGAAAGAATTCAAAAAACTTACGTGAGTTTGGCATCCTTCCGTTTCAAACGGAGCGATTAAATACTGTTCAACTGGGTGTGCGTGAACATAAGTATGTTCTACTCAATGAAAACCAGTTTGATTTTATGTGTCGCATTGTCCGCGGACGTAATCACGAGAAAATGACGCAATTTAAACTGGATGTCACCAAAGCATTTGCTAAAAAACGGGCTGCTGAACCTATTAGAAGAGAGTATTTACCTCATTACCATGAGTCCCGTGATGCTTTACGTGATTTAGGTGCGGAGAAACATCATTACATCAATCTGGCAAACATTGAGAACCGTTTAGCAGGTTTATGTTCAGGTGAGCGAAGTAAAGCCAATGACCAACAGCTTGGTATTTTGCTTTGCATGCAGAAGATAGAGCAAGCAACGTTTCAGTCAGCCATTGAATCAGGCATGTCACCGACTCAGGCAGTGCGAGAAGTCAGTAAACGCATCGATATGTTTGCAACCCTAATGACGCCATCTCTACAGATTGGGGGCGACAAATGCAATTGATAAACTCAAAAGCTATTAGAGAGGTGCGCACAAAAGAAACATTTAAAAACAATAAGTTAACTCCATTTGTGCAGTACGAAAAACAACCTAATATAGCTAGACAATCGTTATGCCCACTTAATGCTTTGATATATAGAGATAATTATCCATTTGTGCAGTATGCAAAACAACCAGATAACCGCAGCTTAAAATATTTGAGTTCGCCAAAACTGGCGAGTGCAAAAAATAACCATTCATCATTAAGAGGAACGGTTAGTGACTCGGCAAAATTTTTTGCTCATGGTCACTCAGAACATCAGGGAAATTTTTCTCTGATGATGAGGCTACCCGATAATATCCGGTTGGTTGGGTTGGCTCAGTCAGAGGAATACTGCTCTAAGCGATCTCAGCCTTTAGATTTATGCTTTTCTGATTTGAGTTTTTTTTCGCAAGCGTCAATGACCCATGATGAAAAACTAACAGTTGTGTTAGTAGGTTTATCACGTTCGACACAAGTATTGATCTCACTAATTAGTTCATGGGGAAATCGGATCCCCTTAGTAGTTGATTTATTATTTTTATATCCAGTAGGCATAGTCATTAATTCCTTAAAGGTGTTTTCAAACACTATACTCGAAAAACTAAAAAAACTTGACGTGTTTATACACCTAGATGTAAAGTGTTTGTGCACCTTAGCTATTCCTAGTCAAAAAATAGCGAAACCCTACAGTGTTCGAGCACTTATAGGGTTTCTAACCACAATGTTAATTGAGGTAACAGTTATGGCTTTGTATAAGTCTACCCAAACTCACCCTAAATTTACAGATACTTACTGGATTATCCGGTTAGATTCCAACATTCCCTACGGCAAAGTGTCATTAACCCGTCGTGAGCGCAGATTATTTCATGTGCTGTTCAAAGATGATCGGCTTGTCTGGTCAGGCCGTAAGCCCATTGCGCCCCAAAGCATCATAGAGTGCTCCGCTTCTCACGGTCAGGAGGTGGCTCATGCGTAATTCCTTAACCATAAATAACATTGAGTATAAATCCCAATTGGCAAGCTCTTTGTACGAGGTGATTTTAGAAAAAGCAACGGATGAGTGCTCAAGACAATTATTTGATTTATTAGGCATTGCGTGTGATTTAAACCAGTTAATACATAAAGATGCAATAACCATTGTTGAGAACATATCTATCCCTCAAGAATACACCTATGCGGGGAGGGCTTAATCATGGCGGATATTTATCACTACATTGCAAACGATAATCTAAACAACATGAGCAATGACGAGCTACGCGAAATACTCTGTATTTATAAAGATGCTTATAGTGGAATTATGTCAGGGCTTCAAGTGATGGGTACATGTGCTTTCTGGGCGAGTGCCAATGAGGATTATCCAGAGGGTCAGGCTCAGCAAGATTTATACCGTTTAGGTAATGCCTTGCAACACTTACCGAGAATCGCCGAAGCGTTAAATCAGGGTGCTAATGATGCAACGTTTACGCTTTATCGGCGTGAAGGCTTGTTTTTATCGGAGGGTGTGAAATGAGAAATACCATAAAAACTATCGGTAAAAACGTAAAAATCACTCAGTCTGATGAACAAGGCAAGGTTGAAAAATTAATTGTTCCAATAGCGGATATCCCTAATCGTGTCAATGAGGGGGAATGGGATGATAACCCTTCTTTAGCGCTCTTGTTAATCAATGAATACTGGAAAAAAGGCAATTTCAACAACGCGGATTTAATCCTGTCTTATCGCTGTGTGATTGCGGTGGTTTTCTTACTGCACTGTGTCATGACAAATGGACAGGCTTACTACACACATAGAAATTACCACCTTCCGGTTTATCTGATGACTGAACGGATGGGCATGCAGAACAATATTGAGGGGGCTTTTTATGAGAGGGAAAGTAAATCAGTAGCAGAAAAACACATTCTAACGTTTTACCAAAATATGCTAGAGGGAAGTGATAAGGGTTTAAAGCTCTCATCAATGGGGCAAAAAACGCTATCTGAACTCCATGACCTATTTATTGATGATGTGCTTAACGAATATGTTAAGCCCGTTACCGTGCATTAAGGAGGGAGAGATGACATTAATCACTTTAAACTTTCGCCTGAATGCACGGGCTAACACTTTTGCTAAAGCAATCTATCAGGATGTAAGAGAAGAAAACGGCGGAGACTGGTTTACCTTATACACCGAAGATGACGCTATTCATGTTGATATTATCGACGGTGTAAAAGGGATTAGAAAGCTGGTTGATACTTATGCATTAAAACCGTTGAAAGATGAATACAAATCTTGGGAATCTGTCGCTGAACAAATACTTGACCTGTGCGTTGAGAACGGCAAGTTGTCAGGGATGGGGCTTGATATGTGGGTTGACATGATGAATGACATGGCGGATAGCGCTGCTGCTCAGGAGGATAAATCATGAGAAATATTGATTTAATCCGTCAGGTTAAGCAGCAGGCTACAGGACGTTGGCAAGGTATATTAGCATCACTGGGGGCAGAAGTCCCCTTGAATCGTCATACCGCTTGTCCAGCTTGTGGGGGTAAAGACCGCTTTCGCTTTGATGATAAGGAAGGTAACGGCACATTTATCTGTAATCAGTGTGGTAGTGGTGACGGACTGGATTTAGTGAGACGGTTATTTAATGTTGATGTCACGGAGGCTGCTCAGGAAGTGGCTAAGGTATTAGCGATACCGCTGACTAAAAAATTAGTTTTCGCCAATTATGGGGAAAACCCTCAACCGCCTAATATTACCGCTGTAGAGAAGGCCAAAAAGTTATTAGAAGAAGCCACATTAGGTCAATCTCAGTACTTAATACGCAAAGGTCATACCTGTTCAATCAAGCTATTGAAAGATGGCTCAATGATATTACCTGTAAAACAGGGTGATGAGTTGTTAGGTGCGCAGATTATTAAGCCTAATGGCGAAAAGCGTTTTATCTCAGGCACAAGAAAAAAAGGGTGTCAACGATCACCGAAAACTGATCCACTTTTTATCTAAATCCGATCAATCAAAATTGATCCACTGTTTTACTCAGTTATTGCTCCTGAGCGCCGCTTATCTTTCAATCGGTAGCTTTCACCGCTTAATTGCAGTACATGCGAATGATGAAGTAAACGATCAAGCATA
Source organism: Arsenophonus nasoniae DSM 15247 (assembly GCF_000429565.1). Taxonomy (GTDB): domain Bacteria; phylum Pseudomonadota; class Gammaproteobacteria; order Enterobacterales; family Enterobacteriaceae; genus Arsenophonus; species Arsenophonus nasoniae. The sequence goes on along the minus strand of NZ_AUCC01000054.1, from coordinate 152 downwards.
GCGGCAGTTAATGTTGCGTCATCAGCAAAAGCACTTGGCCATTGCCCAAATGATAGGTTACTCGTCAATATGACACTGCCATGCTCATAACGCTTGGCAATCACATTGAAAAACAGGTTTGCTTCTTCTCGCCCAAACGGCAGGTATCCAAT